>JAAYQT010000125.1 GCA_012519165.1 Synergistaceae bacterium | reverse complement strand
GCGGCCGCCCCCGCCGCCGACCAGTAGAAGAGCAGCCCTGCGAGCCCGTCGCCGTCAAAGAGCATCTTGCCCCACTTGCGCTCCCGCTTGAGGGCCAGGATGTTTATAAGTATCCCCATGCTCATGAAGGCCACCCCGACGAACAGGGAGGTTCGGATCAGGTCGTCCACGCCCTTCATAGGGGAGGTCCACAGGGACGGCAGAATCTCCTCCGACCCGAAGACGCTCCCGTACAGCAGGCCGAAGATCATGGCCGATACCCCTGCAATGCTGATCACCGAGGCGAAGGCTTTTTTAAGAATCTTCCTCCGGGCCAGGTACCATGCCCCGGCTGCGATGAGGAAGCCGTGTCCCACGTCTCCGAACATAAAGCCGAAGAATAGGCAGAAACTCAGGGCCACCAGGGGGGAGGGGTCCGTCTCCCCGTAGGAGGGGAGGCTGTAGAGGGCCACTATCTCCTGGAAGGTCTTTGCCAGAAAGTTGTTTTTTAAAAGGGTGGGAAGCTCCCTGCCCCGCTTCCTGAGCTCCCTGCCCTCCTCGGCCAGGAGCAGGGTGTTGGGCCCCAGGGTCTCCACGCTTCCGGCCACTTTTTCAAGGGTGGGGGCGGGGATTATGCCCGAAAGGACGAAGATGCCGCTCAGCTCCCCCCGTTTCTGGCACAGGGCGTACACCCTCTGAAGGGAGTGGACGGAGCAGTAGAGTTTCTCCATCTCGGCCCTGCTGCGCTCCAGGTAGTTCCTGGGCGCCTCCCGCAGAACCCGGAGCTCCCGCTCGGAGTCAAGGCGACGCTCCTTCAGGCGCCCGGCCAGCTCCGGTCCCGCGCCCTCGAAAATCTCCGCCAGTTCGTACTCCTTGAGGTAGACGGACCGGAAGATCTTCTCCGCCTCCTCCATGTATTCCCTGGCGCAGAAGATGATGGCCAGCACGTATCCTTTATCCGACGCCGCCGGATAGACAAGGATCGGGGTCACCGCCGACATCTCCTCCAGCTTTTTATAGTTCTCGGAGCTGAGCCGCCCGAAGGTGATGGACAGAAATTTGGTGTTAAGGGATTCTTCCACGCTCCTGTCCGCGGCTGCCAGGGCGTCCAGGAAGTCGCCCGCGGCCAGCAGCTTCTCCCGCTTCTCCTCCAGTACCTCCTGCCGCCTCTTCCAGTCCTCTATTCTATGGGCCACCTCTGCAACGCGATGTACGCACTCCTCGCCGGAGTAGGACGGCGCCCCCCGCGTGCAGCCCAGATCCTCGGGCAGCTCGGACCCGGCGGCATCCCACACATAGTCCAGCTTGTCCAGGAGTTCGTCGTAAGGGTTTTTCTGGAAGGTTACAATCCTGGCCCCTCCCGACGACAGGGAGGCGGGCCTCCTTTCCAGGGCAAACTCCAGGGGGACGGGTTCAAAGTTGCCCAGGGTGAGCAGCTCTGCGGCAAGCGCCACGACCTCCTCCTCGGGCCCGATAAGCGAAATTCCCGTCATCTCTACGACGGCCACTGCGATCTCCCCTCTCTTCCGGCCGCCGACAGCCGGGACGGGTGAATAAGGAATTCCCTGGTCTTGTCCCTGTCGTAGCCATACCGGACGCATTCAATTATTGTAAAAAGATCCTTAACTTCCAGCTCCCTGAGGGTCAGGTACGCCAGCACGGCGTGAACCCCCGACGCCCCGGAGCGGAAGACCGCCTCTGAAATTTTGAACAGAATTCTGTACAGATTATGCTCAAGGGCCATCTCGTCCACCTCGGCGGCATCCTCCCCCAGTTCGCCGAAGGCCTCTCCGTAGGGGCCCTCCCTGAGAAGCTTTATCATGGAGGGGATGTCGGGGGCGAAGGCTATTTCGCTTAAGCCGTCGAACTTCAGCCGGTAGCGCACAGGCAGGGTCAGCCCCAGGGCTTCCTCCGGGCTCATGGAGAAAAAGCGCCTTCCCCGGTAGATCCAGTATAAGTTGATGAGGTCGGCCCTGATACCGAAGATGTGCCGGACGCCCCGCCCCTCGCTTCCGGGCAGTTTCCTCCCCCCCGACAGGATGTTGGTCATAAAGAAGGAGTCCAGGGCCATCTTTACCCGGAACAGGGAGCCTCCCTGTTTCTCCGCCCGCTTCAAGGGTTCTTCCAGGACGTCGTAGATGGGGTAGCCTTTCATGGCTTCCAGCACGTCCCTCAGGGTTTTTGCGGCCAGGAGCTTCTCCCCGTCCGCCACGGTGATGGGCACGGAGGCGATCCGGCGGCGCAGGCCCTCCCTGCTGCCCGCCCCGGCGGTTATGATGTTGAGCACCCTCCTAACCAGGTCCACGTCGAATCTCTCTCCCCATGCCCTGAGAAGGGCGGCCCGCTCCGGCCCCAGGTAGCGGCAGAAGGGTATCTCCTCCAGCAGGTGGATGGTGGTAATGATGGCTTCAAGGTCCACCCTGTGTATGGTCTCGGGGGAGGGGCCTGTGATGTAACGGCCGTAGGCCTCGGTCCTGGTAAGGTAGGTCGCCACTTCGCCCACGGATTCCATGGCCAGAATCCGGGAGTAGTCCTCCGGGGCCAGAAGTCTTCCCCTGAAGACCCTGGCCTTGGCCGTTACCGCGGCCCGCTCCCCCGCGGCGAGAAGGTACACTCAGACTCCTCCCTTGCTCCCGTACCGCGCGGCAATCTCCAGGGCGAAGGCCTTTATCATGGAGGGCGCTTTTTCGGCGAAGTTGTCCTTCATCTTCTGGCGGTTCCGCACGCCCATATCGGCAATCTGGGCGGCCTCCAGCTCGGCGGAGTGGCGGGCGGATTCCATAATGGCCTT
>JAAYQT010000124.1 GCA_012519165.1 Synergistaceae bacterium | reverse complement strand
TTTCTTCTGCCATGGGGATTTCTACCCTCCGCGAGTTTTTTGCAGGTTCCGGGCGCCTGCCCTGCTGCCGGATGAAGTCCGGTATGACCAAAAAAGCAGTTGGGCTTCAGGCCCCGGGGCCTGGGTAAAAGAAACGCTGCGACGCACTTGTGTTTCCGGTAGAAACCACCTCCGCAGATTTATCTTTGCCGTTTTAAACCGGTCCATCGCCACTCCATTCCTCCGCCGGGTCCCAGCCTTCGCGCCAGGAACAGCCCGTCGGGGAAAAAAGCCCTGCTATGGGGATTATACCAAACAAGCAGGGCGCCTTTCTCTTTATTAAGCGCGCTCTTTACAACTCCCTCCCGAATCAGCGGCCAGAAGTAGGCCAGGGGGATTTCTCCCTCCCGCAGGGGGAGCTTTCCCCTGACAAACCGAAGACGGTTCATTCTTTCCTGGGGCAGCGAGAGAGCTTTTTTCAAATCCTTCCGCGCGACTGCGCCCGAGAATTTAAATTTCTTTACCGCCGCCTCGCCTAACAGGGCGTTACTCCACCCCCGGACTGAAGGCGCGCCCGTTCCCATGGGCAGGAGGCGGGAATTTACTTTGGGGGCCGTGCCGGGAAAGGGAAGAACTCCGCCTGATACTCTGGCGCCCATGGTCCCGCCCAACATCAAGGTCCCCATGGCCCTGGCAGGCGGCCTGAGGGGGCGAGTTTCAACGGTGCGCTTTACGGTTTTCATCTCCGGTGTCGCAATTCCCGCAGGGCGGGAGCGGACCGTGACCCGGCCCAGAAAGATCCTGGCCAGGTTCTCCCTTATCCGGTCAAGATCCATCTTTCTCCTCTCCCAGGGCGGCCAGCGCCCTGGTGATTCTTGAGAAGGGCTCCAGAAGGTCCATAAAGGACGCCGCTTCCACCAGGATATCGGCAACAGCCCTGGCCTCCTCCTCCCTTACCTTTCCCTCGGGGAGAGTGAAGCGAAGAGGGGCGCTTACCCCGTCGGCCTGCAGGTCGAAAATGCGGGGATCGTTCTGTTTTTCCAAATCCCCCGTGGCTTCAAGGGGCGACCTGGCCGTGGTGGATAGCAGTATAACTCCGCACTTTGCAAGCCTGGACAAGGGTCCCAGCAGGTCGTTGTCGCGGCAGATCCAGAGGGCGGGGGATTTTTCCGCTGCCCCCAGAAGGCTCTCCAGGATAAGCTCTCCCCTGATGTAAGCGTCCAGGGCATTGCCGTAGAGGATTTTCTCTATCCTGGAAGGGGTTATGGGGTCCGTGTAGCGAAAGTCGGCGGGAATTCCTCTGAAGTCGGTTATTAAAAGAGCGCCCCGGAAGGCGCCTTCCGACCCGTCCACCAGGGCGTAGCCCAGGTGTTTCCCCCCCGGCGGGGAGTTTCTCTCACGCATAAAAATCTACCCCTCCCGCCTCAGAGGCGCTTTTGTCCTCAGCTTCCTTTTCCCCGGTGCCGGCTGAAAAACCTCTCTTTTTCTTCCGGCCGTCCCGCTCCTCTTTCTCTTTCTTTTTTCTTACTCCCACCCGCTCCTCCTCGGCCGACTGGTCGGCGGGCTGTACCGAGCTGTCCCGGCGGACCGCCGCGACCGCGCCCTCGCCCTGCATACCGGCCCTGGCCGCCGCAGCAGCCGGGTCCTTAAGCTGCTGGGCCGTATGCTCCAGGTTCCAGTGAGAGAGCTGCAGATTTACAGGGTTAACCACGAGCGATCACCTTCCTTCAGCTCAGTAGTCAAAGGGTTTTACTTTAATACCGCCGTCCTCGTACACGAAGGAGCAGAACTGCTGTTTTTCCCTGACAATATAAGTTACGCCCCGGATGGATACGGTAACCCCCGGGTGACATACGCCTTTCACCCGGACCCGGCCCTTGTTTTTGCTGCCTTCCATCTGGGCTTCAATCTGCTCCAGTTCTTTTTTGGCCGAGGACACCTGGCTTTGAAGCTGAAATTTGGCCTTTGTCAGGCTTATCATCAGGGCCCTCTTGTTTTCGTCCAGCTCCCCCGCGCTCTCAAGCTTTTTTAAAAAAGAAAGGTTGGCCTCCACCTTTTCTCCCTTTTCGTCGGCCTCGGCCAGCAGGGCGATAAGGCTTTTTTTCCTCTCTGTAAGCTCCGGCAGCACTCCTACAATAACCTCGGTCTTGGTGCCCATTTCGCTGCCCAGAGTGAGGCAGACGACCTCCATGCCCGCCTGGGTTTTGCCGCCGGCAAGCTGGGCTTTCTGGCCGCCAAGGACGTTTATTGCGCCGTGGGCCGCCAGGTCGCTGTGAAGTACGGCGTTGTTGACATTAATATTCTGATTGCTGCGGACGTGGGCCTGGTCGATAAATCCGGCTGTTATGTCTCCGTCGGCCCGGATCTCGGCCTTGTTCATGCCCCTTATCCCGCCGGTAATAACAATATCAGACTTACTTTCCAGATGGGCGCCTTCCACTACGCCTCTTACCTCAATATCCCCGGAGGTTACAATCTTGAAGCCCTCCCTGACGGCCCCGTTGACCAGTACCGATCCGATAAAGTCTATATTGCCCACGCTGTAGTCCACATCGCCGTCCACCTGGAAGACCGGCGCCACGTGAAGCTTGCCGCCCTTGAGGATGAGGTTGCCGTCGATCATGGCGTGGAGCCGCAGGCCGTCCTCCGAGGGCTGGGTTCCCGCTCCGGCGGGGAGAGGCCTGTCCTTGCCTTTTTTGGCCTTCAGTGGAGCGCCCCTTACCGTAACCCCGTCCGTCCCTTCGGTACAGGGAATTTTTTCTGCGAGGAGCTGGTTTTTTATCACCACGGTGACGGAACTGACGCTCTTGAAGTCCACCCTGCCCGTTTCGTCCTCCTGGCCCGGAGTCGCGCTGCCGAACTGAATTTTGTAGTCAATATCGGCATCCTGCCCGTCCACGGCGGGAACGCCGGACGCCACCCTGACCCAGTTTTTCCCCGTGCGGGCGGAGATCATATCCGCAATGGCGTCTTTATTTATTCCCTCAACCACCCCCTGCGAGGCCAGCGCTTCCAGGGCCTGTTCCAGGGTGGGCCAGGGCTTGTCGGCAAGGGGAGGTTCGATCCACAGTTCGGCGGTCATTCCGTCGGACGAGACCTTTACCTCCAGCTCGGCGTCTTTTTCATTTTCAGGGTTCCGTTCGGCAATCTTGACGGGCGCGCCGTCCTTTTGGGAGACAAAGGTCATAACCGCGTCGCCGTTGTATTCTTCAAGCCCCCTGGATTTTATGTACCCCACCACGGAGGACATGGAGTAGTCCGCCCCCTCGGACGCGGAAATAAACACTCCGTCTTCCCGGTATTCGAGGCTGAACTTTTGGTTTTCCATCGTATTACCTCCCCGCCGTCCGAAATTTCCCTGTCAATAAAGCAGACGGACCTTACGGCTGCCGTCCTTTGCGAGTATTCTTCCAGGGACGCTCTTTAATCTGCCGACGCAAGAATGCCCCTAAGCGATGCCAGGGCCTTGCCGTGAATCTGGGAGACCCTTGACTCCGTCACCCCAAGTACCTTGCCTATCTCTTTAAGGGTCAGCCCCTCGTAGTAGTAGAGCGAAATAACCTGCGTCTCCCGCTCCGAAAGTTTTTTGAGGGCGTCGGCCACCCGACGGGTTTCATCTTCATCCTCAAGCAGGTCGGAGGCGCTGGCTCTTTCGTCGGGGATAATGGCCTCCCTGCTTACCTCGCCGTCCTCCAGGGTAAGGGCCTCGTCCAGGGAGACAATATAGCTTCTGCTGGAGAGCTCCAGGGTCTCCCTGTATTCTTTTTCGTCCATTCCCATGGCATCCATAAGGGCTTCATCGGATAGGACCCCCGCCTCCTGAAACACCTTCTCCATAGCCTTACCGAGCCGCTGCAGCTTTTCGCGGCCCGTCCTGGAGATCCAGTCAAACTTTCGTAGTTCGTCAAGGATAGCCCCCCGTATCCGGGGCACCGCAAAGGTCTGAAAAGAGAAACCCTTGGAGAGGTCAAACCTCTCTATGGCGTCCAGCAGGCCGAAGGCTCCGAAGCTGAGCAGATCCTCGTAATCCAGGCCTGACGGGGGCGAGACGGCCATTCTGGCAGTAACATACTTCACAAGGGGGAGATACCTTTTAACGATATTCTCCCTTGCCCCGGGGCTCTTTGTGCGGACATATTCTTCCCAAAGCCCGGCGTCCGAAGTCTTTTGTGCCATTGCCGGCCCTATCTCCTCATAAAAAGATAGAAAGCTGCGGCGAGGAGAAGGAAGGCCATTACGCCCGCAAAAATCTTCCCCGCCGGGAAGTCGGACCCTGGTCTTCCGCCGGCTTTATTCCATATATTTCCCGTTTTTAACTTCAGGTCGGCGCCGGCTCTTAAAACTCCCTCTATCCCGTTGCTTATGTGAAGCTTTACCAGCGACTGGCCGCTGGGGAGCCTCTCCACCGAAGAGACGGGGAACATGGTATTCTCGCCGGACCTCTCCACAATCTTGTTGATAATAGAGGCCAGGCCTCCTGTTTTTTCAAGCTCCACAAAGATATAGTCGCCCTTTTTAAGATCCGAGACTGCGGTGCCCTTTACCGGGTCAAGGACGGGCCTGCAAACTACCTGGATAGTTCCGAGGGAGGCAAGGGGCGCCCCCGTACTCTCTTCCGCCTTTGACTCCGCTTCCGGCTGTTTTTTCTCCAGGGTTATGCCCCCGGTCTCAAGCCTGACGCGGTTAAAAGTTTCGGTGTGCAGTTCGAAGATAAGGTCGTAGTGGACCAGGGACGAGAAGGTTTTTTCAAGGGCCCCGAGGATTTCGTCCCTGGCTGCCAGAGACTGGAAGAGTTTGTTAATGGCCGTGGGGGAGAGGACGGACTTGGCCCCCTTCAGCATTCTGCTGTATAGGCTTCTGTCCGGTTCGCCGGGAATGGAGGTAATGGCGCTTCGCACCGACTCCCAACCGGCGGTGATATCAAAAGTATCGGGAAGGGCCCTGGAGCTTACCCAGAAGCTTTCGTCCAGAATTTCCCCGGTGTTTCCCCGGGCCACAAAGCACAGGGCGCCCCCCAGGTCCTGCCTTTTCCGGCCGTCAAACCTTATCTTGACGGCCACGAAGGACGGCGAGAGGGTTTTTACCAGGTCTATAATACGGTCAGGGTCCCCGGAGGCGCCGCTCAGGATGGCGTCCAGGCTTTCGCGGGTACAGGAAAAAATTTGACAAAGCTCGTCGGCGGCTTCCTTTGGCAGACTGTCCGCCAGTGATAGCCCCACTCTCCCCCCATACCCCTCTCCGCCGCTCCCGGCGGTGTCTTCCGGCTCATGGGCGGAAGGGAGATCGGTTTCAGCGCTCTGGTCCGTATAAACCTCATTCCGTTCCTGTTCCATGGCTCCTCCTGTGTTTTAAAATTTGGATTTATAGTTAAATTTCCGACGTCCCCTTGCCCAGCACTCTGACTGAAAGCATCCAGGTCTGCGTGGAAAATTCTACGGTTCTGCCCTTGTTTCCGCCGGTATCGGAGGCCACCAGCGAGATTCCCATTTTTTTGAGTATCTCGGTTGTTTCGGCTGAATTTCTGCTCCCCACGGCCAAAAAGTCCGTCTGGGCGCCGGGAAGGGCAAACATCTGGGATCCGCCCGCCATCTTTGCCTTCAGCCTGGAACGCACCGCCCCCCTGCGGCAAACCTGCTCAATGAGCAACGGAATTGCCGTATCGGCAAACTTGCCCGGCTTTTCAAGGGCCTTTTCTTTTGCCCCCCGGCTGTCGGGGAGCATTATATGGGCCATGCCCGCAACCTTGGCAGTCTGGTCGTACAGAACAAGCCCTATGCAGGAACCCAGGCCCAGAGTCACGAGGGACTCGGGAGAGGAGACGACCGTCATCTCGGCCATCCCCACATGATGCGCCTTACTCATGACTCACAGCACCTGCAGCTTTCCGAGAAGTACCTCGAAGGACCCGGGGTCGGGAAGCATTACTACCTTTCCCGAAACGCCTCCTTCTTCGCCTCCGATTTTAAGAGAGGTGTCCACAATAAGGGCGAATTCGCCGAACTGGCCGTAGATGGAAGCCACCACGTCCAGTATAGAGCCCAGCATATCGTGGGCAAGCCCCGGTACGGAGATGCTGTGCGCGCCGCCAATAAGTACGTTGATGGCGTTGAGGAAGGAGCTCAGGATGATGTTCCCGATTTCGGTGAGGGCGCTGTCCCTCATCTCGTCGGGCACATCCGCCGGGTCCATGCCCTCCATCTGCTTGCTGATGAGCAGATCCACAAGCCTGTTGCCCTCTTCGGTATTCTGGATAAAGATGAGGCTGCACGTAAATTCGCCCTCGGACCGGACGAAAACCGCAGACACCATCTCCATGGGGTCGCCGTAGTACTCGGCCAGGTCGTATATGGACACGGGCACGGCCTTGGGCACGTCCATGTCCACAAAACAGGAGAGCATTATGGAAAGGGCCGTGGCGGCGTTTCCCGCCCCGATGTTGCCCAGCTCCCTGAGGGCGTCCAGCTGAAGATTGGTCAGGCTTGACGGGTCCATGAAGCGGCGGCTCCTTTCTCTATCTTCCGTAGAGCCCGGCAACATCCAGTATAAGGGCCACGTTGCCGTCCCCCAGGATAGTGGCGCCTGCTATTCCTCTTATCTTTGAGAGGAAGCGGCCCAGGGATTTTATTACTATGTCTTGCTGGCCGATGAGGTCGTCCACTATGAAGCCGACCCTCATTCTGCCTGTTTTTACCACCACCACGGGAAATTCGTCGTTCTCTTCCTCGGCGACGGACGACATCCCCAGGGACCCGGCAAGGCTGCACAGGGTGAGCACCTCTCCCCTGAGCAGGGTGGCGGGGGTTCCGTGGACCGTCCTAACATTTTCCTTCTTGACGAGGATGGTCTCCTCCACGTTTTCAAGGGGGATTGCGTAGGTCTCTTCCCCCACTTTTATAAGCAGGGCGAGCACGATGGCCAGGGTCAGGGGCAGGCGGACGAACACCCTGGTGCCCACTCCCACTTCGCTGGAGACGTCAAACTGGCCCCCCAGGGATTCAACCTTGGTTTTAACGGCGTCCATGCCCACGCCCCTGCCCGATACGTCAGTGACCTTTTCGGCCATGCTGAAACCGGGAAGGAATATGAGGTTTATAACTTCCTCGTCGGACATGGCGGCGGACTCCTCTTCGGTAATAACGCCGTTGGCCAGGGCCTTTTTTCTGACCTTGCCGGAGTCGATACCCTTGCCGTCGTCGGTAACTTCGATGATTACCCCGCTTCCCTCCTGGTAGGCGGATATTTTGACAAGGCCCTTTTCGGGTTTTCCGGCCTTTTTGCGGTCCTCTATGGTCTCGATGCCGTGATCCACGCAGTTTCTTATTATGTGGACCATGGGGTCGCCTATTTCGTCGATGACCGTTCTGTCAAGCTCCGTCTCCTGCCCCTCCATCTGAAGCTCGATCTCCTTGCCGAGGGTTTTGGAGAGGTCCCTCACAAGGCGGGGGAATCTCTCGAAAATGAAGGACACGGGCACCATCCGAAGCTTTGTCACCAGCTCCTGAATATCCCCGGATATTCTGCCCAGCTGGGAGAGGGGTTCGTCAAAATCCCTGAGGCTTGCCTCCTGGACCAGGCGCTCAATGCGGGCCCGCCCAATAACCAGCTCGCCTACCAGGTTCATAAGCTTGTCCAGTCGGTCGATGTCCACCCTTACTGTCTGGGAGGCTTTCTTTGCCGTCTCAAGCCTGCGAGCGGGCTGGGCGGCAGGCGCCGCCCCGGCAGCCGGTTTAGCTGCCGTCGCCTGTTCCTCCGCCCCGGCCTTTTCTGTTACGGCCTCAACGTCGGACCCTTCCCCGGGGGCGGCGTCTCTATCAAGGACCTGCTTTATCTCGGCGGATTTCACTTCGCTGACCTTCAGCACCGCCTGCCTGATCTCCTCCATGGACTGGGAGGCCGCCAGAAATACCAGGAATTCCAGGTCGAACTCCTCGTTTTCAAGGGCTTCCACCGAGGGCTCCGTCTTGATAATGTCCCCCAGCTCGTCCAGGCGGCTCACCACCATGTATGCCCGGGCCGCCTTAAGAAGGCAGTCGGGGGAGAGGGCAACTTTTATTTCGTAAACGTTGAGGCCCAGCCCGGCGGCCTCGTCGATCCACTGTTTCTCCTGGTCGGTGAGGTCTGCGTCAACTTCGGCGACGGATTCTTCCCTGCCGGCGGCCTCCTTGGGTTTTACAGCGTCCCGCATGGCCTGAACGAGGACTTCAATCTCCGCCTCTCCCTCGCCCCCTGCGGACCTTATGGAGTCAACCATGGACTGAAGCGTGTCCAGCGACCTGAAGAGCAGGTCCATATCCGCAGGCTTTAATGCGTAAGTACCCCGGCGGACGCAGTCCAGCATGTCTTCCATGGCATGGGTCAGCGAGGCCATCCTGTCGAACCCCATGGTGGAAGACATGCCCTTCAGGGTATGGGCCGAGCGGAAGATCTCCGCGATGTTGTCCATATCCGACGGGTCTTTTTCCACCGCAAGGATCAGGTCGTCCAGGTGTTTAAGGTTATCCCCCGCCTCGTCAAGAAAGGCCCCCAGGTACTGGCTCATATCCATACTTGTCATGGTTGATCATCTCCGGCTTTGTAAAGTCTTTTTATTCTCTGACGCTTTTTATCATTGCCCCCGGAATCGAGTGAAGGGGCAGAATTTCGTCTACTACGCCAAGCTCTACCGCGGCCTTGGGCATGCCGTAAACAACGCAGGTCTCCTGGGATTCGGCAATTATCCAGGCCCCCTTGGACCTCAGGGCTGCGGCGCCGTCGGCGCCGTCCCTCCCCATTCCCGTGAGGATCACGCCCACCGCCCTGCCTCCCAGTTCGTCCGCAATACTAAGAAATGTAATATTGGCCGCCGGTTTTACCGACAGCAGCGGAGGGGCGTCCGATAGTCCGCAGACCAGCTTGCCGCCGTCTTTTCGTTTTACTATCATATGATACCCTCCGGGAGCCACTACGGCTAGCCCCCGCCGCAATTCCATTCCCTCCGCGCCCTCGGCTACGTCCAGTTCGCCCATACCATCGAGCCGCCTGGCGAATGAAAGGGTGAAGTCCCGGGGCATGTGCTGCACAATTACTATGGGCACGGGGAAATCGCCCGGAAGTCGGGTTATTACCTCCTGGAGGGCCCTGGGGCCTCCGGTGGAGGCGGCTATAGCAAGTATTTCCGGCCGCTCCGTCCGCGAAAGGGGCGTCCTGGCCGAAACCGGAGGCCTGGGCGCAGCGGGCGAAGCGGGCGCAGCCGGCGGGAAGAACGCGGGCCTTCTTCTGCCCCCAACCATAGCGGTGCTTGCGGCTACCACCTTGGCTATGAGGTCCGCAGAGACGTCCCTCATGTTGAGGGATATGTGCCCCGACGGCTTGGCGACAAAGTCCACAGCCCCTGCGGAAAGGGCCCTCAAGGTTACCTGGGCTCCTTCCTGGGTAAGGCTGCTAACCATAATAACAGGAACGGGGTTGTTTTTCATTATCTCTTCAAGGGTAGAGAGGCCGTCTCTCCTTGGCATCTCCACGTCGAGGGTGACCACGTCCGGGGAGAGGGCGGCCAGCTTTTTAAGGGCGTCGTCGCCGTCCCTGGCCGTACCCGCCACCTCGATCCGGGGATCCCCGGACAGGATGTCGCTTAGAACTTTTCTCATGAAGGACGAGTCGTCCACTACAAGTACCCTGATTCTCGGCTGTGTCATGGCAATCCCTTCAGTATGTTTTATATTTTACTGGCGCCCGGCCATTTCCTGGCGGCGGATAAAGGCGCCGAGAGCTTTTTCAACGTAACCGGGAACTGACTCGAAGGCAAATCCCATGTCCCAGTTCTCCTCTTTTAACACCTTTCTGATCAGCCTGCCCGTAAGGAAGAACACTTCGTCCTGAACCGGCAGCCTTATTAAAACTCTGTCCTGCTCTTTGCATTTATAGCCGTGCTCCTTGTATGCGGAAACGGCAATCCCCCCAAGGCTGATATCTATGGACGGGGCAGGGATCCACGCCTCTTCGCCGGGGCGGACTTTTTCTCCCTCAAGGCGGAAGAAGGCGCTTTTAAGAAGGCAGGGGACCCGCACAAAGTAGCGCCTCTGAACGCGCTCCGCCTCCGATACGGGGCTTACCCACAGCATGGGAATTCCGTCCAGCGGAGCCCCCCTTACAACGGACACTATGCCCTGGTAGAGCATTCCGTCGGTCTCGACTTTCAGCTTAAGCTCCACGCCTTTAAGCACCGGCAGCAGGGCGCCTTTAAGCAGGGGGTGGGAGAAGGCGATCTGGTCCCCCCTGACGTCCTCCACCCTGGACGGGTAGACGCCCTTGTAGAGCCCCGCTTCGTTGTAGAAAGTGGCCTTTGCGCCTATTTTCCCGTTTAAAAAGGATAAAAATTCCTTTATGCCAAGCTTGTCCACGGCTATCTACCCGCCCCAAGGCTTCGGGCCAGCCTCAGAAAGAAAGATTTTATCCCCCTGCCGGGGGCGGGGGAAGCATGGTCCTCTTCAAGTCCCAAAATTCGGGCCGCCATGGCCCTCACCTGGCCTGACGCCTCGCTATCGGGAAAAGCCTTCAGGAGAGGGGTTCGCTTTTTCACCGCCAGGGAGACATTTTCGTCCCTCAGGACGGCGCCTCCGTACCGGGGAGTAAGCCCCAAAAAGCGGGAGGCGGCGGCGGTTATCCTCTCTGCCACGTCCTGCCCCTCTTCGAAGGAGGACGCCATGTTGACCGCTACGGTGACATCCACCTTTCCTGCGGTGGAAAAGGCCAGGGCCTTTAGCGCCCCGTAGGCGTCCCTGATGGAGGTGGGCTCCGGCGTGGTGACAAGGAGCACGTCGTCGGCAGCCGCCCCGAAGGAGATGACGCTTTTGTGTATTCCCGCGCCGGTGTCGATAAAAAGCACGTCCGCCGTACCCTCCAGCGCCGAGAGGCTGTCGATAAAGGCCGAAAGCAGCCTTTCATCAAGGTCCGCCAGTTCCCTTACTCCAGGGCCGCCGGGGAGGATCCACACATTCTCCGCGAGGGGCAGCAGTATGTCCTCCAGAGCGCTCTCCCCCCTCAGGATGTGGGCCAGGGTAAGGCCGGGGGTAAGGCCGCAGAGCAGATCCACGTTGGCCATGCCCATATCCGCGTCCAGCAGGACCACCCTCCTGCCCCTTTCGGCCATGGCCAGGGCAAGGTTTACTGACAGATTACTCTTCCCCACCCCGCCCTTGCCGCTTAAAACGGCAATGGACCTGAGGCCCGCCCTGACCGCAGGCGGCCTCCGGCTGCTGTCCACTATCCGGCGAAGGTCCATGGCCTGGTCGCGAATATTTTTAATCGCCACTCTCCGCCGCCCTCTCTTCTCCAAGGAGCATGTCCGCAAGCCTTGAACCCGAGGCCACCTCGATGTCGTTAGGCACATTCTGCCCCGTGGTTATAAAGGAGAGGGGTCGGTCGAAGTCAAGGAGAATGTTGACAAGAGCCCCGTAGGTGGTGGTCTCGTCCACTTTTGTAAAAATTATCCTGGATATGGGAATGACGCCCATGCGCTTTACTACGTCCAGCATATCTCTGTACTTCATGTTAGCTGCAAGGACGAGGTGGACCGCGTCAGGCCTGAAGGCGGTATAAAGCTCCCGCATTTCTTCTATTCTTGCCCCGTCCTTCTGGGACCGGCCCGCCGTGTCCAGGAGGAGGAGGTCGGCGCCCGCGCTCTTTTCCAGCACGGGGGCAATGCTCCTCGGGTCCTCTATCACGTCCATGGGTATGCCCAGTATTTTGGAGTAGGTTTCTATCTGTTTTACTGCGGCTATCCTGTATGTATCGGCAGTGAGGAGGAATACCTTTTTCTTTTTCCAGAGGGAGTGAATTGCCGCCAGCTTTGCAATTGTGGTGGTCTTGCCCACGCCGGTGGGGCCTATCAGCATGATCTTTCTGCCGCCCAGGGCCTCCCAGGAGTCCTTTGCGGCCACGGGGATAATGTCGCCCAGCCAACGGGAGAAGGGCTTGCTCCCGCCCTCCGCCCTGAATCTCTCCGCCAGGCTGCGGGCGTGGCTTTCGTTTACATCGGCGGCGTGAAGGATGGAAAGCAGGTCCCTGTCCTCGCTTGGCGGGGCGGGGGGCG
>JAAYQT010000123.1 GCA_012519165.1 Synergistaceae bacterium | reverse complement strand
CCGGCGACAACGCCACGTTTGAGGTACAGCTCATAGTGCCGATAGCCATGGACACGGGCCTCAGATTTGCGGTTCGCGAGGGCGGCCGCACCGTGGGCGCCGGCGTTGTAACCGAAATTATCGAATAAATTAATATCCCGGGAGGCGTTTTTTGATGGCGGATATAGTCGGCCTCTCCTGCACCGAGTGCAAGAGGCGCAACTACACAACGACTGTCAACAAGAAAAAACAGTCGAAAAAGCTGGAGCTCAGCAAGTTTTGCAAGTGGTGTGGAAAACACACCTTGCACAAAGAAGGCAAGTAGTGTAGAATACACTCTGCTCGCAGGTCCGTAGCTCAATTGGCAGAGCACTGGTCTCCAAAACCGGGGGTTGCAGGTTCGAGTCCTGCCGGGCCTGCCATTTTTTATGTCAAAGAAAAAGATAGGAGGCCGAGGTTGTGGGAAATATCCTCACCTTCGTAAGAGAAGCCCGAGCCGAACTAAAAAAGGTTACATGGCCAGGAAAAAAGCAGGTGTGGTATTCCACGCTGGTAGTTATAGCCTTCACCCTTTTTGTGTCAGTCTACCTCGGACTCGTTGATATGCTTCTGACAGGGGTTTTTTCGCGCTTATTCAGGTAGAGTTTTCGCTGCCGGTCCAGGCAGTTGGGTTGCAGGATCACTTGAAAGATCGGCAGGGAGGTGAGGGGGCCGCAAGACCCCCTTTGTATGGATAGCAACGAAGAGCGACGCTGGTATATTGTTCAGACTTACGCAGGCTACGAGAAAAGAGTGATGGCAAACCTCGAACAGCGAATTGCAACCATGGGCATGGAGGAAAGTATCTTTGAAGTCCTTGTTCCCGTGGAAGAGAGGATTTCCATCAAGGACGGAAAGAGCAAAAAGGAGTCCCGAAAGCTCTTCCCAAGTTATGTTCTCGTCGAGATGCGGCTGAACGACCAGTCCTGGTACGTTGTGCGCCATACCCCCGGAGTTACCGGTTTTGTCGGATCCGGAAACCACCCGATTCCTCTCACCGAGAAGGAAGTCCGTGAGATTATGGCCAAGATCAGCAAGGATCAGGCCAAACCCATGATCGAGCTTAACCTCAGCGTAGGGGATACAATAAAGGTTAAGAGCGGACCCTTTGAAGGGCACGTCGGCCCGGTGGTGGACGTAATTCACGATAAGGGCAAGGTTAAATTTACCGTCACCGTCTTCGGGCGGGAGACTGTAGTCGAGATCGACCATACGGAGCTTGAAAAGCTCTAGAACAGTAAATTGAAAGCGGTAGGGGGCTCTTTTCAGGAGGCAAGAGGATTCTTGGCTCCTCTTTTCCCTGTTTGGAGCAGCCCTCCCAGTAACGAGAGGAGATCTTAGGGAATGGCGAAAAAGGTAATCGGGCAGATTAAACTGCAGCTGCCGGCGGGAAAGGCAACGCCGGCGCCTCCTGTAGGACCTGCCCTTGGTCAGCACGGGGTCAATATTATGGAGTTTGTGAAGCAGTTCAACGGCAAGACGGCAGATAAGGCCGGACTTATAATCCCGGCGGTAATCACTGTTTATGCCGACAGAAGCTTCACCTTCATACTGAAGACCCCGCCGGCAAGCGTTCTTCTGAAGAAGGCGGCGGGGCTTGAAACCGCCTCCGGGGAACCGAACAAGAAGAAAGTGGCAAAACTCGACCGGTCCAAGGTGCGGGAGATTGCAGAGCTTAAAAAAGAAGACCTTAACTCTTACGACGTTGACGCAGCCATGCGCATGATCGAAGGAACTGCAAGGTCAATGGGTATCGAAATCGTCGACTGACGGCGGAAATTGTGGGAGGCCTAAGGGGCCGATTTACCACAGGGAGGTATTTGAGAATGGCAAAAGTATGCAAGAGGCTAAAAAGCGCACATGAGAAGATCGAAAAGGGCAGGCTCTATTCCCTTAAAGAGGGTATTCAGCTTGCGCTTGAGACGGCAACCGCAAAGTTTGATGAGTCGATAGAAGTTCACGTCCGGCTTAACGTCGACCCGAGGCACGCCGACCAGCAGGTAAGAAGCACAGTAGCTCTTCCCCATGGCACGGGCATTACCAAGAGAGTGCTCGTTCTGGCCATGGGCGAAAAGGTTAAAGAGGCCGAGGAGGCCGGCGCCGATTACGTGGGCGGCGAGGACCTTGTGGCTAAGATCAGCGGCGGCTGGCTTGAGTTTGACGCGGTAATTGCCACCCCGGAGATGATGAAGTCGGTAGGACGCCTTGGTAAATTCCTTGGCCCGAGGGGACTTATGCCCAGCGCCAAGACCGGGACGGTTACCTTCGATATCGCCGACGCAGTCAGGGAAATAAAGGCCGGCCGGGTCGAGTTCAGGGTTGACAAGTTCGGTATAGTACACAACGGCGTGGGCAAGAAGAGCTTCACGCCCGAACAGCTCTACGAAAATATAAAGACTATCTACCAGGCCATAGTTAAAGCCCGCCCCTCCACTGTAAAGGGGACTTACATAAAGAGCTTTGCCATTGCATCGTCCATGGGCCCGGGAATCAAAATTGACCCGGCGGGCGCTCAGAAAGAGGTCGCCGGCGAGTAAGCCTAAATTAGCGGCTCAGCGGTTTAATAGGCGCGAGAACTGTAGACAGCGGGTCCGGCAACGGACAATGGATTTTCCGCCCGCCGAGGTTCCGGTAAGAGCAGCCCTCAGGCATGCCTTTGTCCCGGACCCGGCAAGTCCGGGATTTTTTATTTTGACTTGAAGGAGGTGAGTACATGCCGGCAAAAGTTAAATTTGAACAGGTAGAAATGCTTCGCTCAAAGCTTTCCAGAAGCAAGGCCGTTTTCGTTGGAGAATATAGGGGAATGACCGTAGCCCAGATAACGGACCTTCGCGCCCGGGTCAGGGCCGCAGGCGGGGAAATGAAGGTAGCCAAGAATACACTCATGAAAATTGCCATGAGCGAAGAAGGAATGGTCGCATTCCCTGACGATATCTCCTTCGGCCCCAACGTCTTTACAATGGCCTACGAGGACCCCGCAGCAGTTGCCAAAGTATTGCGGGATTTTGCCAAGGACAGGACCAACAAGGCCTTCAGCATCAAGGGAGGCGTTCTCGGAGACTCGGTTCTTACTGCCGCCCAGCTGGAAGCCCTTGCCGATCTCCCGGGCCGCGAGGTTCTTATTGGAATGGCGGTCAGCGCTATCGCCGCTCCCATCTCAGGGTTTCTTAACGTGCTCAACGGTACAGCCAGGGGGCTCGTCACGTGCCTTGAACAGATCAGGGAAAAGAAAGAAAAGGCCGCGTAGCGGACTTAAAATGCGCTATTTGCGCGCAAAAACATACTGATTTATCTTTAGGAGGATAAAAAATGACCCGCGATGAAATGATCCAGGCTATTGAGAATATGACCGTACTTGAGCTCTCCGAGCTCGTCAAGGCCCTTGAGGAAAAGTTTGGCGTATCGGCTTCCGCGCCTGCCATGGCTATGCCCATGATGGCCATGGGCGGAGCGCCCGCAGCCGCCGCCGAGGAAGAGAAGACCGAGTTCGACGTTGTCTACAAGGCCCCCGGCGCCAACAAAATCACCGTAATCAAGGTGGTTCGGGAGCTTACCGGCCTTGGTCTCAAGGAGGCCAAGGAGCTTGTGGACAATCCCCCGAAGGCAGTGAAGGAAGGCGTCACGAAGGAAGAGGCCGAGGAAGTCAAGAACAAGCTGGCCGAGGCCGGCGCCGAGGTCGAGATTCAGTAAAACGTATTAAGCCCTTTAGGATATACTTGTGGCGGCGCGAACCCTGCGCCGCCACATTTTTTATCGGAGGACCGAAATGATAGTAGACTGCCATGTTCACGTTTACCCGCCGGAGGTTGTAGCGGACGCAGAGAAGATAGGCCGCACTGAGGAGCACTTCGCCCTTCTGGCGTCGGGCAAGGTACACAAGTGGGCCTCCATAGAGGATGTAATTGAAGGAATGGACCGGGACGGGGTGGATCAATCATGGATTTTCGGCTTTGCCTTCAAAGACCAGGGGCTTTGCTCCCTCTGCAACGACTATGTGCTTGAGGGAATCCGCCGGTACCCGGAACGGCTCAAGGGGCTCGCGGTGGTCTCCCCATCTGTCAGGGGCGCAGAGGAAGAAGTTATAAGACGCCGCGAAGAGGGCTTTATAGGAGTGGGCGAAATATTCCCCCAAGGGCAGAACCTGGACCTGACCGATATCAGGCAGACCTGGAGGCTGGCCGGCGCCGCCGATGAGGCCGGCATGTTGCTTTTGATCCACACCGCCGAGCCGGTAGGGCACGACTACGCGGGCAAGGGCAACGTAGGCCCGAGGGAGGCGGCGGAATTCTGCATAAACCACCCGGAGGCCAGGGTGATTTTCGCCCACTTCGGCGGCGGCCTGTGGCTTTACGAGCTTATGCCGGAGATGAGGCTCTATCTTTCAAACGCAAGGTACGACTGCGCCGCCTGGCCGTGGCTTTACGACCCGGCTGTCCTGGCCGCCATGGAGACTGCGGGAGTAGGGGACAAGATCATGTACGGTTCCGACTTTCCAATTCTGGCCCTGCCCAGGTACGAAAAACTGCTGGACGCGTCGGGGGTTTCGGACGGGGTGCGAGAGAAGTTTTTATCGGGAAACGCCCTCTCCTTCCTGGCCGGGGAGGAGTCGCCCGTCAACCCTTCATAACGGCAACGGGCAGCAGCCTGGCGACCTTCCGGCACAGTCCGGCGCCCTGAACTACCTCCACCACGGCAGATACGTCCTTGTAGGCATGAGGCGCCTCTTCGGCCAGAGTGGAGGTCTTCTTGGCCATCACTTTAATACTCATTTCCGAAAGCTCCCGGACCAGGTTTCTTCCCTTGCTGCGCCTTATGGCCTCGTTTCTTCCAAGGACCCTCCCCGCACCGTGGCAGGATGAGGCGAAGGTCTCCCTTTCAGCCCCCTCCGTTCCGACTAGGACGTAGCTTGACGTCCCCATGCTTCCCGGGATAAGCACGGGGACACCGTTGAACGCCCGTGTGGCGCCCTTGCGGTGAACGCAGACCTTCCTCTTTTTGCCCTCCCAGACGTGAGTTTCAATTGAGGCCAGGTTGTGACTTACGTCGTACACCATGGTTGCCTTCTCTCCGGGGAAAAAACGGCTGAAGACGGACCTAGCCGCATGGGTCATGGCCTGCCTGTTGGCGTAGGCAAAGTTTGCGGCGGCCTTCATGGCCCCGAGGTACTCCCTCCCCTCGGGGGAGGAGACGGGCGCGCAGCAGAGCTGCCGGTCGGGGACCGTGATTTTATACTTATCCATGGCTTTGCCCATAACTTTAATATAGTCGTCGCATACCTGGTGTCCCAGGCCGCGGCTTCCGCTGTGAAGCATTATGGCAATACTCCCTTTTTTTAGTCCCATGGCGGCGGCCTGGTCCTCCAGGAAGAGTTCGTCCACCTCCTGGATCTCAATAAAGTGATTGCCAGAGCCCAGCGTGCCGAGCTGATTTCTGCCCCGTTCCTTTGCGCGCCCTGATACGGCGTCGGGCAGGGCGCCCGCAAGCCTGCCGCCTTCCTCTGTTTTGTCCAGGTCGCCTTCCGTACCCATGCCGGCCCTGACAAGGGCTGCGGCCCCGTCCTTTAATACTGCTTCAAGATCCCTGTCGCTCCGGGCGTCTTTTCCCGCGCCCACGCCGCAGGGAATGGCGGCGAAGAGCGCGGCCAGAGCTTTATCGGCCCGGGGGCGGAAATCACGGGCCGCAATGTTTGTTGCCAGCAGCCTGACTCCGCAGGATATATCGTAGCCCACGCCTCCGGGCGAGATAACGCCTTCGTCGACGTCGAAGGCGGCAACCCCGCCTATGGGGAAACCGTACCCCTGGTGGATATCGGGCATGGCCATGCTGTACCCCACTATGCCGGGAAGACAGGCAACGCCCGCAACCTGGGAGAGGACGTCCTCGCCCTCAAGAAGGGATTCTATGTATTCGTCGGCGTAAATCATCCCCGGCGCGCGCATGCCGGGAAAGGCCCCCGGTTCCAGCATGAGTCGCCAGGGGTCCAGTCGTTTCAGAAACTTGTTCATATGTTTCACCTCAATTCACATATCCAGGAAAATCCTTAAAAAAGGACGGGGGGATGTTCGAAGTACCATCCGGCCGTAGGTGGCCGATTTTACGGGAATGGCGTCCATCGCCAGGGGGATTGTTCTGCCTGCGGCGGTAACGGAGGGAGGGGAGAGGGATACGTTTAGGGTTTCAGGAATAAATACTTCCGACTTCGTCTCCATTTTGAACAGAAGCTCGTTCAGCCAGGACACGGCCAGCTCCTCCCCGTCTTCGGCTGACAGGGCCAGGGTCTCCTTCCCGCCCTCCCGCAGCTCCCGCTCGTCCATGAGCAAGCCGGTGCATAGATACAGGAAGGCTTCCGCAGCCGCAAGAAAAACTTCGTCCAGAGTTTCCCCTTCGGCCTCAATTCCCGCATCAGCCGTGTGGTCCACCAGTCTCCATGCCATGATTATGCCGTCCTTTCCGGTTTTGCGACGGTTCCGCTCTATTATGGTACCATAATATCCGCCTGCCCCCGACGGGGCGGAAGGATAAGGGTATATAATTGTTTTTGATAAACAGACAACCTTCAGGACGGTGAATAATTATGAAAGACTTCTTTTCGGCAGTAAAGGAGCGAAGATCGTACTACGGCATTTCCGGAAGAAGCCCTATCTCCGACGACAGGATAAAGGAGATTGTCAATTTTGCGGTTAAGCAGGCGCCTTCGGCGTTTAACTGCCAGAGCGGAAGGGTCATCCTTCTTCTTAACAAGCATCACGGCGAGTTCTGGCAGATTGTTAAGGAAGCCCTCAGGAAGATAGTGCCTCCGGAGAAGTTCGGGCCTACCGATAAAAAGATCGACAGTTTTGCCGCAGGCTACGGTACTGTTCTGTTTTTTGAGGACGAAAGGCCGATAAAGGACCTCCAGAGCAGGTTCCCCACCTATGCGACCGAATTCCCTTCCTGGTCGGATCACTCCTCTGGTATGATCCAGTTTATAGTGTGGGCGGGGCTTGAGGCCGAGGGGCTCGGAGCTTCGCTACAGCACTACGGGCCCGTTATTGAAGAAGTAGCCCGAAAGAAGTGGGATATCCCTG
>JAAYQT010000122.1 GCA_012519165.1 Synergistaceae bacterium | reverse complement strand
CGCCTTGGGTTCTTTGTCCCCAAAGGGATAAGAAGGCTCCAAGGCCGGCAATTCTGCCGCAAAGCGCTGGGCGCCCCCCGGCTTTTTATAGATTACGGCCCCGTTATAGTGGAAGGGGACGAAGCCGTCAAATGTAAAAGACGCCGTTTCGCAGGCGGAAGTCACAAGCAGCCCCCCGGCGGGGAGCAGATCGCAGAACCTTTTAAGAACATCGTTTCTTTTTTCGTCGGCAAAATATATAAGGACATTCCGGCAGAATATGGCGTCGGGAGCCCCCCCGTCCCGCCAAAGATGCCATTCCGGGTCGGCCAGGTTCAGGCGGGAGAATTGGACGGCCTTTTTAAAGCGATCCCTTACGGAATACCTCTCCACGCCTTCTTTCCTGAAAAAAAGACCGATTTCTTCCTCCGTCATGCCCCTGAAGGACCACGACGAATATACGCCCCTTCGCGCCTTTTCGAGGGCGACGGAGTTAATATCGGTGCCAAGAATGGAAATATCTCCGCCGGCCCGGTGCAGACCGTCCCGGAGAAGGAGCATGGCAATAGTGTAGGCCTCCTCGCCGGAGCTGCAGCCTGCGCTCCATATGCGAAGGCGGTCTTTTTTGCCTTCAGTGATTCCGGCAAAGACGCTGGTCCTGAAAGCCTCAAGGAACTGCCTCTCCCTGAAGAAATAGGTTTCACCCACGGTTAGCGCCGAGACGAACTCCTCCGGGAAGGCTACTTCGGGGGGCAGATTCAATAAGTTCTGCAGAAAATCGGCGGCGGACAGGTTATTTTCCCTGGCCAGGACGGCTGCCGCCTTCAAAATATCCTCTTCCCTACTGCCGGAGCGGGTAAGGCCTAACCGCTCTTCAACTTTTTCTGCCAGGGCGGCCAGCCTGTGCCGAACCCCCGGCTCCGCCCGCAGCTGAACGCTTCCGGCCATTATTCGCCTCCTGCGGGTAAAAGAAAGGGCTCAAGGAGCGAAAGATCATCTTCGGACACGGAAAGAATGTTCTCCGGAGTCCTTAACAGAATGCCCGTTTTGCCGGGGGCGTCGAAGGCCACTTCGAAAACCCCTGTCCCTCCGTCCTTTTCGTCCCGTGATGTTACTCTGTCTGCGACTAGGGGCGCCGCCCCTTCCACCTCTTCGGCCACCACTCCCCACAGGCGCCCCAGTTTTCTGAAAAACACAAACCTGTCGCAAAGCTCCATCTCCGGGAAAGGAGGTCCTTCAGGCGCCCTAAGGTCCGCCACTGCGGCGGCCTCTCCCCCCACGTTGGCAATGCCCCGCACCCCCGCAAGGCCGGAGGGCCCTTCCGTAAGCTCGGCCGCAGGCGATATTCTTTCCACGTCAACTGCGGGCAGGGCGTACCTGCGCCCGGCGACGGCAAATATTAGATAGATATTTCCGTCCAATATTACAATCTCCTCTGTATTAAATAAATCCGGCTACCCGTGTACATTCAGGATATTATACAGGCTTCAGTGAAAAATGGGAGGTAAGTATTGACAGACGACGGAGGGGAGTGTATCCTAATCTATATTAAATATCACTCTTACGAGTTGATATAAACCTATGTTCAAATTGGAGGAGAAAACGATATGAAAAAGATTTTGCTTGCGCTGCTGGCAGTTGTCCTCGGAGCCGGGTTTGCATGGGGAAACGTTATGGATAAGGACGTCATCCTGGCGGGCACGGAGAGCACCTACCCCCCTTACGAATTTAGGGACGCGGATAACAACCTCAAGGGTTTTGACATTGACATGGTGGAGGCCATCGCCGCAAAGATCGGTAAAAAAGTGGAATGGGTGGACATGCCCTTCGACAGCCTTATCCCCTCCCTCCTGGCGAAGAAGATCGACATCATCGCCGCAGGGCTGAGCGCCACCGAGGAGAGGGCGAAGAAGGTAGCCTTCTCGGAGAACTACGAGATATCCATCAGCGCCTTTATTGTCAAGGACGATAACAACGCCCTCAAGAACGTGGACGACATGAAGGGAAAGGTAATCGCAGTACAGCTGGGCACAGTGCAGGAGACTTACTCCCTCACCATCCCCGACGCGCAGGTCAAATCCTTCCAGAAGTTTGACGACTGCGTAAGGGAAGTTATCCTGGGCCGGGCCGACGCCACCCTGATGGACGTCCCCGTAACAAAGAGCTACGTGGAGCACAAGGACTTCGCCGGGAAAATAAAGGTCGCCTTCGAGCAGGAGATAACAGGGTCGGGGAAGGCCATGGCCATGAACCTGGGCGAGACCGCCTTTGTGGAGGCCGTAAACGGCGCCCTGAAGGAGCTGGAGGAGAGCGGCGAGCTTGGCAAGATGAAGGAGCAGTGGTTCAAGTAGGCTGCTAAGCAAAAAACTTCAGCTCCGTATTATTGGGTAACGGGAGCCTGTTAAAGAGAACCCGGAGGCGGGGCGCCTCCGGGTTTCTTTTATCCTTCCTCCCCCAATGCCCCCCCTGCGCCGGGTATGGAGTAGTAGCCCTTTGGCCTGCCGGGCCGACCGTCCTGGGTTCCCGCAGTCCTCACCACCAGCCCCCTGTCGGCAAGGTATTCAAGGTACCGGTGGGCGGTTACGTAGGCCAGTCCGCAGGCCGCAGCCACCTCGTCGCAGTCCCGGGGCGACGAAAACTCCTTAAGTTTTTCAAGGACCTTTCTCATGGTGTTTTTGCTGACGCCCTTCTTCCTCTCCTCCCAGTTCAGCTGCTCCCTGTGGGCGGACAGCTTTTCATGAAGCCTCAGACGGGCGGTGAAGTCCGCAAGGCGTATGGGCTTGGTGATAAAATCGTCGGCCCCGGCCAAAGTCAGCCTGGACGCCAGCTCTCCCCCGTCCTCCACCGTAAGGGCAATGAGAACAAGCTTGGAGGAGATCTCCCTGGCCTTCTTAATTACATGATATCCGTTCATCACCGGCATGTGATAGTCCACCAGCAGAATGTCCACCTCGTCGAGCCTCACCCACTCCATGCACTCCTCCGGCTCGCTGGTGGTCAGCATCCTCCACCCCTCCGTGGAGGCCATGGCCTCAAGGGTATAAAGAATGGATCTATCGTCGTCGATGGCGCCTATATGAAGAGACATCACGCATCGCTCCTTCCGCCGCCTGATCTTTTAAGGGTTATGGTCACCCTGGCGCCTCCGCCGGGTATATTTTCTTTAAATAAAGTTGCCCCGTGATTTTCCACCACCATTGTAACGTATTTAAGGCCGAGACCGGTAGAGTTCCAGCCCGAACGATCCCCTTCCTGTGAAAATCCGGGCCCCTCGTCCTCCACCACAACTATAACCCTTTCGCCGTCAAGGGAAAGGGATAGGTTTATATGGCTGCCCTCCGACTGAAGATTGGCCTTCCTGGCATTGTCCAGCAGGTTTACCAGGGCCCTGGAGAAGCGGACTACGTTGACCTCCACCACTGCCTCTAGCGCCTCCGGGTCCGCTTTAAGTGACACGGTCTCCCTCCAGGGGAAGGGGCTGATCTGGGTGAAGACGTACCCCGCCAGATCGCCGGCAGTGATGGGCCTGCGGAAGTCCTCCCTTAAAATTTCTGAAACCATGTCCTCCATGGATCTGGCCGCCTCGCATATAACCGCGCCGTACCGGGCGGAGCTGCCCCCCCTGCCGGAGACTATCACGTCGGCAAGGCCAAGGATAGTGGTAAGGGGCCTCTTAAGGTCGTGGACCAGCTGCTGCATTTCGAGCAGGCTCCTCCTCCCCAGGCTCTCCTCCCTGAGGGCCGCCATTTTTTTCTCCCTGTCCCGAAGCAAAGCCATGGAGGCAAGCCTTGCCCCGTAGCTTATCATAAGCTCTGCGGCAAGAACGCCGGAGAAAAAGAGACCGCCGAAGACGGCCCCTCCGGTCCAGTCAAGAAGGCTCTCCCTGCCCAGGATCCCGGCGGCAGTTTTAACGGACATGGAGAGCTCGCCCCACCCCGCTCCCCAGGGGGTGAGAAAAGGGATTATATCAAGCCACTGGAAAGAGAAAACAAAAAAGGCGAGGGCGATGGACTTGTAGACCCAGTCGTGTATGCTCCTGGTAAGGTACCGCAAGACCAGGACGCTCCCCACGCTAAGCACTGCAGGAACGCCGAAATGAAGCTGAATTCCTTCCCCGAGGACGGGAGACAGGAAGTAGGTAAGGGGGATGGCCGCCGCCGGCGCAAGCCACGAAAGAAAGGAGAGTGACGGCCGGAGATCCGCGAGGCCGCCCCCCGCCAGGAACCAGCCGATATAGAGGGGCACGGCCCTCACACTGTTAAGAAGCACCACCAGGGCAGCGGCGGCAAGCAGGTCGCCGCCGTCCATGGTCTCGGAGAGCAGGGAGATGGCGGCCAGGGGGCCTGAGGAGGAGATCCGCTGGGCCGCGGCCCAAAAGAGTATGAAAAACGCAGCGGCCCACAGACGGCGGCACGATGAACCCCTCTTCACGGGTTCCAACGGTCCCACCTCTTAAAGAAAAGCAAAAAAATAAAGAAGAAGGCCGGCCCCGCCGCCGGAATAACAGCGCCGCCCTGCGCCGCGAACCGGGGGGAAGGACGCCCGTCCCATGGGACACCCGCTCTGCGCCCCATTCCCCGCATATCCAGAAAGTGGAGAACCGGAACGCCCGACGCCAACGCTCTTTGAATAAGCCCGTCCCCCGGAGGGACGCCCCTTTCGGGGGAGAAGAGCCCGCCTCTAAGGAAGTCGGAATGGTTGCCTGCAAAGGCTGCGGCCCCTCCTCCGATGTTAATCAGGAGCCGGGGCGCAAATCCGGAGATCATCTCCCACTTGGCGTCAATTATCCCACCCAGGGAAGGCGCCTCCAGGAGGGAGATCCCCTCTGCGGCGGCCGAGCCGGTCAAAATCTCCCTTCCCTCCTCCGGCAGGTCCAGCCCCATCTCAGCCCTTCCTCCGAGGGTATACCTGTCCGCCTTTTTTGCCAGGAAACCTCCCTGCCGTAAGGCCGACGCCATCCCGGGCCATGGGAGGGAGGGGTCGTTTGCGCCCCAGGTGGACGACCCCAGGGAGTGGATCCATAATATGGAAGCGCCCCGGAGCTCTGCAGCGGCCAGTACCGAGTAGACCAGACCGGGAAAGGAGGAGGAGGAAATAATGGCCACCCGGTCCCCCTCCCTTACCCCCGCCGCCTTTAACTGCCTTAGGGAGTAGACCGACCATAAGGGGTCGGCGGCGGTTCTCTTGGCCTCCAGCGGACCCAGGGTAGTGGTCAGCGGGCTCCACTCAACTCCGATAAAACCCGTTTTTTCAGGGTCGGCCCCGTCGCCGCCTGCCGCTCCCCTCCCCTCCCTGAGGGCATGGAGAAAGGTCTGGGCAGACCTGACCTTTTCCCAGAGAGCCCTCTCCTCCCCGTCAAGGGGGGAAGAGGCCCCCCGGTACCAGAATAAAGCCATGGCCAGGGCGAGAATGAGGAGCATTACGGAGGCGCGGAGGGTAAAGCGGTCCCGGGCCGCCAAAATGGGGAGCTTCACAGCGCCGCTCCTGAAAGCGTAATGATCAGGCCCGCGGCCATGGAGGCCGCAAAAGCCGCCGCCAGAGACGCCGCCGCCGTGGGCAGAACTCCCTGACGCTCCATATCGGCCCCGATAAGGCCGGGAATAACCCACCCGGACCAGTGGGGCGCCGCCGGAAAAAGGAATCCCAGGGCGGCCCTCGCCAGGATGGCAATAAGCATGGCCAGGGCCGTTCTCTGCCTTCCGTAGACCCCCGCGGCCCTAACCGCAAGGGCCAGCAGGAGGGCCGTCACCCCTGCGCAGGCAAAGACGGCGGCCAGGCGCCCGGGGTCGGCCAGGTCCATTGCCAGAAGACCGGGGGTAATGATCCCGCCGGGGGAGTAGCCCGTCCTGTTAAAAAGATACATGCCCGCCAAAATGCCAAGGGCAACATATAGAGCGGCATCGTTGCTCATATCCGTTTTCCCCCTTCAGGACGAAGTCGTTTTTGCAGGAGGTATTCCAACGGGACCCCGGCCACGTTGCCGCAGCCGAATACCGCCCCTTCGAAGGATACGAAAGTTTTAAGGTCTTCCGCCCTTTTGATGGATACCCACTCTACCCCCGGGGGCAAAAAAAGAGGACGGCTTCCCGAGACTGCCACCCTCTTCCAGTTTAAGCCGCATAAAAAACTTTTAAAAGAGGCAAGCCTGAAGGTCCTGTCCTTTCTTGAGTTAAAGAGGGCCGTTGTCTCCTGACTCCTCCACCCCGTCTCCGCAAACAGGTCAATCGCCGACGCCGGGTCGTTGGCCGAAAAAGCGCAGGCCAGCCGTCCTTCCCCTTCGTCAAAGATTTGAAAGTCCGCCACGTCCGGCGCCAGGGCCGAGGCTGCGCCAAGAGCCTTCCCTTCGTCCAGACCCAAAAATTCACATACGCCCCTTACCAGGGACAGGTGGGTCTCCCTGAAATTCTTTCCGTCGGGGCACGTCCTCAACTCGCACCCCCGGGCGGAAAGAAGGGCGGCAGCCATCCCCCCGGCCGCCGATTCGGGCAGGAATACCGGGCCTCCGCCTATGCCGGAGCAGAGGACCCCGGCGGCGTCTTCCTCTCCCTTTCCCCAGGCGTCCTCGTGGTCGGGCCGGACGTTGGTAAGAACAGTGCAGGAGGGTTTAAGCCAGCGCCAGGCCAGGAGCTGCAGATCCGGAGCCACCGCGCTGTTTTCAAGAACGACGCTTCCGGCTTCATAGGGGAGGGACCCAAGCCACCACTTCATCTCGCCGACGGACCCCGGGCCCGCCCTGAGGATGAGCCTCTCCCGGCCTTTAAAAAGTTCCCTGGGAAGCACCCCCGTTATCCTCCCCGCAGGTGCGGCCCCGCAGGCCTCCAGGGCGGCGGTTAGAAGGCGCGTCACGGAGCTCTTCCCCCTGGCTCCGGTCACCAGAATCCTCATGGGAGGAAGGGAGGCGCGACCGCCCCTTAAACTTTGAAAAAGCGATTTATTCACCGTTGTCATTTCCCCCAGTTAGGCCCTATTTTATCAGAGCGGAGGGCTATTCTCCCGTCTTTTGCGGGCAGGAGGCATAACCGCCAATGGAGAAAGGGCGAAGCCCCTTGCGGGGCGTCGCCCTTTATTGTTACAGGTTAACCTGGCAGTGTTTACAGCGGCTTTTAATAGCCTACCGGAACTCCAAGACGCCTGCTGTCGGCGCCGCCGTTCATTCTGCCCCTGACGTGGTCGAAAAGGATTCCCTGGGCGGTGCCGAAAAAGCCGCCGAAGGGCTGCACGTCGAGGTCGTGACCCCTGAGTTTCAGGTAGTCCACCGTGGAAGGGGAGATCCCCTCCTCGATGAGGAGTTTGCCGGCCTTGCCGCCGCCTGCGGGGTTGTAGATCCTGGGCTGCTCAATAGCCTCGTCCATGGCCATTCCGAAGTCCACTACGTTCATGATAATCTGGCTCACGGCGGTGATGATACGCATAGCGCCCGCCGCGCCGATGGTCATGAAGGGGAACCCTTCGGGATCAAGGACTATGGTGGGCGACATGGATGACAGAGGGCGCTTGCCCGGCTCCGGGGCGTTTACGCTCTCCGGGTTCTGGGCAAAGTCGTCCATCTCGTTGTTCAGCACGAAGCCGAACTCAGGCACTATTACACCGGAGCCGAAGAAGAAGTTCACCGTGTTGGTAGAGGCCACTATGTTGCCCTCGGCGTCCACCACCGAGAAGGAGCTGGTGGATATGTGCTTGTTGCCGCCGCCGCCGAGGTAGGCCTTCCTTGCAGATTCGTTGAAGGGCCAGGGGTCTCCCGCCGGGACGTCCTTCATAACATCGTACCGGCTGATTCTGCCCGCAAGCTCCTTTGCGTACTCCTTGCTGGAAAGGCCGGCAAGGGGGACGTTGACAAAGGCGGTGTCGGCCATGTACTTCTGCCTGTCTGCAAAGACAAGCTTCATGGCCTCGGCCAGGTGATGGAGGTAGTCGGGGGAGTTGTGCTTCATGGCTCCCACGTCGAAGTTCTCCATTATGTTAAGCAGCTGGACTATGTGGGTTCCGCCGCTGGAGGCCGGAGGGGTGGAGTAAATGGAGTAACCCCTGTAGGTCCCCTGGACGGGCTTCTGAATCAGGACCTTGTAGTTTTTAAGGTCCTGCATGGACATGTTGCCCCCGGCGGCATTGACCGCCGCCACTACCGCCTCGCCTATCTCCCCCTCGTAGAACACCTTGGGGCCTTGCTCGCCTAGAAGCCTGAAGGCAAAACCCAGGGCGGGCTGCCTGAGGATGGTACCGGCTTCGGCGGGCAGTCCGTCGGGCAGGAAGGCGCAGCCGGGGCTGTACTTGCTCAGCTTGCCGAACTCGTCGGTGATGATCTGGTTCTGCATGGGGTGGACTTCGAAGCCCTCTTCTGCAAGGCGGATGGCAGGGGCCGCCACCTCTGCAAAGGTCATGGTGCCGTACTTCTCAAGGGCGGTGAAGATACCCTTGACGATTCCGGGAACTCCCACGGCTTTGCCGCCGAGGACCGACTCCCTGGCCTTTTTGGAAGCCTCGGAGGCGTACATGTCCTTAGTGGCCGAAAGGGGGGCTACCTCGCGGTAGTCCAGCTCCACCACTTCTCCGGTTTTTGCAAACCGGATGGTCGAGAAGCCGCCGCCGCCGATGCCGGAAGCGTTTGGCTCCACCACGTTAAGGGCCAGCATGGTGGCCATGGCCGCGTCAATGGCGTTTCCGCCCTTCTGCAGGATTTCGACCCCGGCCTTGGAGGCCAGTTCGTGGGCTGACGACACCATTCCGTTCTTCGAGTAGACTTCGTGAACTTCCGCCATGGCTCCTCCGGCCGCAAGGACAAGAGCTAACACTGCAATCGCTACTATTGCTTTTCTCACAATAAAGCACCTCCCGTTGATATGAGTTTCATGGCATTCTTAATCCATTTATCTTCTTATAGTTCACCTCTCCTTCAATTATACAGTAAATGTCTTCTTACCGGCCTGCCGGGGAGAGGAAAAACCCAAGCCCCTTCTCCTCCAGTTCGGCCAGATTCGGCACTCCCTCCACCGACACCCCCTTGTCGTCGAACAGAAGGTCAAGGTTGTCGAGGAATGCCAGGATGGACGTTGTGTGCCTTCCCGCCCTGTACTCTATGGTCTGTTTTCCGTCATATGGGATGTAGAGCCTGCCCAGGGCGGAAGCAACCACGTAGGCCTTATCCACGCCGGTGAGGGCCAGTTTTTCGTCGGTCCTGCCCCGGAGGCGGCCCTGGACGGGGTTGCCCGTCTCCATGAGGATGGGCATTGTCTCGGTGTAATCGCCCCACTCTCGGTGGGTGAGTCCCCGCAAATTTTTGGGGGAGGGCTCAAGCCTCATGGCTATTCCCATGTCCTCAAGGTCCATCACCGTCATGGCCGCAAGCTCCATGCTTCTCTCGTGGGCCACAATGGCATTTACCACCGGGTACTCCGGGGATGCCTCGTGGAGGTCGAAGGACAGGTCCGGTTTTTCCTTGAGGATCAGCTGGGTGATGCCGTAGGCCATTTGCTCCGTGGGGGAGCCGTCGGGGATGCCCGGGTAGCAGCGGTTGATGTTCCCGCGCTCCTTGCCGGGCAGCTGCTGCCCGGACGCGGGATGGATGTAGATGTCGGGCGCGGGCCACTCGTAGAGGGTGTTGGTGAGCCTTGAGCCGAACCGGAAGGTCCTCTTGCCCCCGTCGGCGGTGGTAAAGGATATGCTCCGGGGGTGGGCCTCCTGGGGGGAGGTGTGGCTGTAACCCATGATGTTGGTCTGGGGGATAATAATAAGCCTTCCCCGGGAGACCTTTGCCCTCTCCAGGAAGAGGACGGCGGCCATCATGCCCGCCGGCTCAGTGGGGTGGGTACCGCCCAGGATGAGGACCGTGCCTCCGGGCTCCTCCCCTTTTTGGATGTACACGGGGTTGTCCGCCGGCGTGCCCTTAAGGCCGTCGAACCACTCCGACAGCATGTGTTTTTCAAACCCCGGCGCGGGCACAAACAGGTCGTCGGTCCACATGGACTTGAACTCCGTGGCCGCCAGGGCGGAAACGCTCAGGGCAAGGGCCAGAAGGAGCAGCGCAGTAAGGGGCGTGCCTTTAATCTTCACCTCAGCCGCCTCCCTACTTGATCATCAGAAGGCGAAGGACCAGGGGGATGATCACCAGCGCCGCCGTGGTCTGTTTCCAAAAATCCTTCTCCCTGAACTGGCAGGCGACCACCAGCAGAAGAATGAACAGCACAATCGCTCTGTAAATCAATGTCATGTCCGTTCCCTCCTACGGCAGATAGCCCATGATGGTATTGGCGTTCATAATAACTACGACTGCCCAGACGGCGGTAACCACCGCCGGGAAAAAACAGTGACGCAGAACCTTGAAATAGTTCTCCTCCCCCACCACCTGGGCGGCGAAAATCCCCGCCAGGGCCGTGGGAGGCATGAGGTCTCCCAGGCCCGCCAGAAGGCTGAGGGCGGAGCCCACCATGATTTCATCAAGGCCCAGCAGGGCCAGCAGGAAGGGCACCCCCAGTACCGACGCCGAACCGAAGGCCGATACGGCGCCGAAAAGAGGAATGGAGGTTGCCATTCCAAAGTACATAAGCCACGCGGGCAGGGCCAGCACCGACACGACGATGAAGCCCTGAACGCCGACCAGGGTCATGATCTGGATAAACATGCCCACCCCCATCAGGATTCCCAGCACGGGGATGGCGTCGTTTACCGCCTCCCTGGAGGCCTCCAGAAAGTTGTACTTCTTTCCTGTGAGCAGGGAGGAAAGGGCCGCAAGCAGGAAGTTGACGGGCATCCCCAGTGGAGGCCAGACCGAGGGCAGGAACTGCTCGCCGCTCATAAGCACGGCAAGGAGGATAACCGGCATGAGGAGCCCTGCTGTGAGGGGCGTCTCCTCCATCCGGCTAAGGTCCTCCTCCAGGGCTTCTTCGTCCCCCGCGCCCTTTTTGAGATAGGGGTAGACCAGCAGCAGGGCGGAAAAAACCGCCAGGGGCACGGTGCAGACAAGCAGGGGCAGGGCGAAACCGACGTAGGGCATGTCTATGCCGCCCCCTATGATCATGGCGGGAACGTTGACCGGCGGGGCGATCATCCCGTATATGGCGCCCATGGCGATGGCGGCCGCAGTCTTGACTGCGGGCACCCCAAGCTTTATCATCACCGGCGCCACCAGGGCCCCGGTGGTAAGTACCGCCGCAGTGGAAGAGCCGGTGATCATGCCGGGTATCATAATGATGACCATTAGCCCCAGGCTGAGCATGAGGGGCATGGACCGGAAGAGCCTGATGATCCTGGCGGCAAGGCTCTCAAGGAGTCCCGACCTTTGGACGGACTTCATGAAGATCATGGCCGAAGCAATGATGAGGATGGTGTCCAGGTAGCCGAAGGTCCCCTCCACCAGGTGCCTTATCGGGAAACCCGCGCCGCCGCAGAGGGCGCCCACGGCCGCTGCGGCGGCCAGGGCAATGGCGATGGGGAGCTTAAGGGCAAAGGCCCCAAGCACAAAGCTCCCCACCATCGCTATAGTGTATATGCCTTCGGGGAAGAACCAGTCCATGGCGACGGTCCGCCTACTTAGCGGAAATTCCCCACTCCGAGAGAGTCTCCCCGAGGGGGCCTGCCGTGCCGTTAACATTGGGCGCAGTAAGAATTTTTACGTCCTTCCCGGCCGACTTTTCAAAAATACCGTCGTCGTTGCCCCCGTCCACAACGATAATCCTGTGGCCCAGGGGAGTTGCCGCCTCAATGAAAGCGTCGGAAAGGGCCCCCCTTCTGCCCTCGCCGCCAATGTGCATGACGAGGACCTTTAAACCCTTGTCCCGCGCGGTTTTCAGCACGGCGGCTACCCGGTCAAGCTCCTGTTCTTTGTCGATGCCCGCAGCTCCGAGACCCTTGGAGCTGCCTCCAACCACCGCAACCAGCACCTTGGCGCCGCCCAGGCCGTCGGGCTTCAGCAGGGGTTCGCTGTCGGCTTCTATCTTCATCTTGCGAAGGACCACCCTTACCATCATAACATCGGGGCTCTGCCCCACCGAGGTAAGCATCACGTCGGCGGCAAAGGCTGCTGAGGCTGAAAGCACTGCCGCCAGCGCGGCCAGAATTACTATCGTTCTTTTCATGGCAACTCCTCCTTATATCCATGGATAGATTTATCCTATGATACTGAACAGAGTGTACCCTTATACAGTATTTTGTCCATGTTTCTTATCATTTTTTTCCGCAATAGCGAATAAAGTCCCCTTATGATAGTATTTCACGCAACATGTCCCGGGGGGTGAAGGGAAATAATAACCGTCAACTTCAAAAGCGTCAGGGGAGTGCTTAACTTTTATACCGTCCTGCTGACTGCGGCAATGACGCTGTTTCCCGTGTTTATAGGAGTTTTCAGCTTCAGAAATTCCTGGGCCGCCATAGGCAGGGATATGGACCAGGCTCTGGCCATGGAGGCGGACTTCCTTAAAAAGTGGATGACCTACCACCAGAACGCAGTTCGCTCCCTGTCAAGGCTGTCATCCGTCAGGGCGCGGGATTTTGAAAGGATGGACGTGGACTTTTCCGGCTTCGTTAGAAACAACGCCAACTTTATCGCGCTGGTCTACGTGGACCCCGGGGGCGTGGCCGCCTTCAGCCTGGAGAGGGACGGTCCGGGGATGCCCCCCGTTTCAGTGGCAGACCGCCGCTACTTTAAGGAGGCCCGGGAGGGCAGGGAGTGCGTCGCCGACATAATAATAAGCCGGGTTATTGACAAGCCGGTGATGATTTATTCGGTCCCGCTGATGGAAGAAGGAGGCTTCGGCGGACTGATCTTCGGCTCCATACCCTTCGGCGCCCTGCTCAACACTCTGGAGTCCACCCCTTTCCGGAACACGGGCAGTTTTTATATCTACCAGGAAAACGGCGACGGCGCTGCGGAGAACTCTTTCGGTGTCCCCATGGCCGAGGTGGAAGCCTTCAAAAACAATTCCGGCAGGACCGCCCTGTACTCCAACGGGGACAGGTACTGGATAGCAAGGGGGAAGTCCCTGGGCGAGCACGGCTTAACCCTGGTGGTCCGCATGGGGCTGTGGGAGTTTTTGGTCCCCTACCTGAAGGGAATCTCCTACTTCGCCGCTGTTTCCATCTTTCTCCTGGTAACGTCTCTGGTTTTATCAAGGGGCCTATACCGGAGGGTGGACTCCTATTTCAACCGGCTTCTTGCAAAGGTGGAAAAAACAGGGGAAGGGATATTTGTCGGCGACTCCGACGACGACCTCGAAGGCGCGCCGGAGGAGGTGAAGAAGCTTGGGGACGCCCTTAACGAAATGTCCCTCTCCCTTAAAAAGATGACCGACGAGAT
>JAAYQT010000121.1 GCA_012519165.1 Synergistaceae bacterium | reverse complement strand
TTGTAGCCGCACTTCACGCAGGCCCGCTCCACGGCGCCTATGGCCGAAACCAGGGTGTGCTTGTCGATGTTGCCCATGTGTCCCATGCGGAAGCCCTTTCCGGCAAATCCGCCGAGGCATCCGGCAGTCTGGGCGCCCTCTTCGGCGAGAACGGTGCGGAACTTGGCGTCGTCAATGCCCGACCCTTCGGGGTAGAGGTATACGGAAAGGGTGGGAGCCCTAAACTGCTTCTCGGCGGCCACTTTGAAGCCGATGGCCTCCATGGCGTCGTCCACCATGACGGCCTGCCTGCGGTGGCGGGCGTAACGCTCTTCAAGGCCCTCTTCCTTCATGATCCTGATGGACTCCTGAAGGGCCCAGACAAGGTTAATTGCCGGGGTACCCCAGTACTTGGAGGGGTCGTGCATGACGGGAAGCCACTTGTCAAAGTCGATGTAAGACTCGGGGATGGCGCCCAGGGTCTTTCTCTTTTCCATGGCCTTGGCGCTTGCCCACACCATGGTGAGGCCGGGGGCCACGCCGAAGACCTTCTGGGTGCAGGAGAGGACGATGTCGATGCCCATGGAGTCCATGTACTGCTCGGCGCCTGCGGAGGCCGCCACGCCGTCCACGATGTAGATAATCTCGGGATGCTTCTTCATCACCTCGCCGATGGCCGCGATGGGGGCCTCGGCGCCGGTGGAGGTCTCCACGTGGGTCACAGTGACTGCGTGATACTTCTTCTCGGCCAGCTTCTTCTCCACCATCTCAGCGGTGACGGACTTGCCCCACTCGGCGGAGAGTACGTCCACGTTGAGGCCTTTGCGCTCGCACATGTCAACAAACCGGTCGCCGAAGTAGCCGTTGGAGCAGATGAGGATGTTCTCGCCCCTCCTGGTGGTGTTGGCAATGGCCATCTCCATGCCCATGGTGCCGGAGCCCGCTACCACGAACACCTCGCCGTCGCAGCGCCACATCTCCTTGAGATCTTTGACTACGCCGGAGAAATCCTTTACGAAGTCGGCGTCGCCGAAGGCCACCGTCTCCCTGGCCATCTGGTCCTGGATGGAGCGCACCACCGGGGTGGGTCCCGGTATCATTACCAGCTTCTGAGTCTTGATCATTTCTTTTTCCTCCCTGTTTTAGAGTTTATTTATTTTTAACCGGCGGACTGCCCGCCGGCGTCCAAACCTTCTTCGAAACCTGAAATCTCCCTGCTTATGACTACCGCCGCGTCCCGCACGAGGGCGCCGTACTTCCCCAGAAGGGACGGCGGAAACCTGTACACCGGAGCCGAGACGCTGACCCCGCCCCTGGGCCTCCCCGAGCCGTCCAGAATTGCCGCTCCCACGCACCGCAGGCCCTTTTCGTTCTCCTCGTCGTCCACGGCGTACCCCCGCGCGCGGATCTCCGGGAATTGCGCCGCCACCTCTGCGGGGATGGGCTCGTGAAGCTCCTTAAGCTCAAGGGGCGAGAACTCCGCAACAAGGGCCTTCCCGGCGGAGAGACGGAAAAGGGAGGCCCTGCCCCCCACCCGGGAGTGCATCCGCACCTGGTAAGGGCTTTCCATCTTGTCCAGGTAGTAGAACTCTCCCTTCTCGTAAACAAAGAGGTGAACCGTCTCTTTTGTTTCGTTTCTGAGGTTGAGAAGATGGGGGCGGGCGGCTTCGGCGAAGCCCACCTGCTTTCGGTAAGCGTCCGCCAGCAACAGGGTCACGGGGCCCAGTTCATACTCCCCTCCCCTGTTAAGTACGGCCCGCTCCGACTCAAGGCTGTCCAGAATGCGGTAGACCGTGGCCTTGGGCAGAGAGACGGCCGCAGCTATCTCCGTCACGCCCAGGGGGCGCCTCTCCCGGGCCAGGTGGCCGAGGATGGAGAACGCCCTTCCTATTACCCTGATCTTTTCAGCTTCCATTTTCGTTTCGCTCTGTGGATTTATTTTTCGCATGGCAAAACCCATTGTAGTTAAAGAACGGACAATTGTCAAGGATTAGGGCCGGTAAAAATTTTTCTTTCCCATTTACGTCATTTTTTCTCAACAGTTCGAGTCCCGTCCAAATTGACTAAACTACCCTCCGTGGTTAATATGTACCCGGGCGGGGCGGCAATTTCCCCAAAAAAAGTAACTTCGCCCCGGCCCGCCAAACTTTCCGGAAAGGGGTTTTACGTATGAAAAGATCTGCGGTTCTTTTAATCGGCGCAATCCTTGTTCTCTCCCTTGCATCCCTGGCGGCGGCGGCGCCTCTCAAGATTGTGGCGGCCCACAACCAGACCTCCCAGGAGAACCCGTACCAGTACGGAATGCTCAAGTTCAAGGAAGTGGCGGAGAGTCTCTCCAGCGGGGAGATTTCAGTGGACGTCCATGCCGGCACCATAGGCACCAACGAAGACGAGCTGGTGGAGAAGCTCAAGCTGGGCGCCGCAGACGTGGTGGTGGCCTCCCCCGGCTTCATGACCAAGATAGGTATCCCCGAGGTGGACCTCTTCTCCCTCCTCTACCTCTTCAACAGCTTCGACCACTGGGAGAAGGCCGTAGACGGCGAGGCGGGGCAGACCCTGGCCAAGATCATCAACGAAAAATCCAAGAACACCTTCAGGATTGCCGCCTACTGGTCCGCCGGGGTGCGGAACTACTACGGCAAGAAGCCCATCAACTCCATGGAAGACCTTAAGGGAATGAAGATCCGCACCCAGATGTCCGGCGTGGTGGCCGAGTTCTGGAAGCAGGTCGGCGCAATCCCCACCCAGGTGGCCTGGGGCGAACTCTACCAGGCTCTGCAGCAGGGCATTGTGGACTGCGCCGAGAACGACTACACCAACTTCAGCCTTCTTGACCACCACAAGACCGTCAACGGCAAGTTCAT
>JAAYQT010000120.1 GCA_012519165.1 Synergistaceae bacterium | reverse complement strand
GCGCCATGATGGCGGCCCTGCTGGAGGCCCTCCTTGAGCGGGCGGAAAAACACCTGGACATAGTTGTGCCGGGTTACACCCACCTTCAACAGGCCCAGCCCATCTCCATGGGCCACTACTGGATGGCCCACTTCGAGGCCTTCTCAAGGGACTGCGAAAGGCTCCTCTTCGCCCTCGACTCCCTAAGGGAGTGCCCCCTGGGCGCCGGGGCCCTGGCCGGCTCCACCCTTCCCCTGGACCGCAATTTAACCGCTTCACTGCTGGGCTTCGACTCGCCCACGAAAAACAGCCTGGACACGGTGGCCCAGCGGGACTACATGGCCGACTACCACTCCTTTGCCGTAATGTTCGCAGTCCACTGCAGCAGGCTTGCCGAGGACCTGATAGTCTACGCCTCCTCGGAATTCGGCTGGCTTCTTCTGCCCGACGCCTTCTGCACCGGGTCGAGCATGATGCCCCAAAAGAAAAACCCTGATGTCCTGGAGCTTATCCGGGGAAAAACGGGACAGATCATCGCCTGCTATACGGAGCTTCTGATCACCCTGAAAGGCCTCCCCCTCACCTACAACAGGGATTTGCAGGAGGACAAGCGGGGCCTCATGACCTCCCTGAAAGAGGTGGAGCGGATTCTGACGGTACTGCCCCCCCTTATTTCGGCTTCGGAGGTGGACGAAGGACGGGCGGCCTCCTCCATGAAGGACGGCCTTCTTCTGGCAACCGACGTGGCCGAGCGCCTGGTGATAAAAGGAATTCCCTTCAGGCAGGCCCACGAAAAAACCGGAAGGCTTGTGAAGGAGTGTCTGGCGAGAAAAAAAAGCCTCTTTGACCTCTCGCGGGAGGAGTGGCGGGAGCTTCTTCCGGAGGTCGGGGAGGACTTCATACCCCTTCTAACCCTCCGCTCCTCTGTGGAGCGAAGGAGAACGATTGGAGGTACTGCCTTCGAGCGGGTGGCGGAACAGATAAAAGAGGGCGGGGCCTTCCTAGCTGATTTTAAAGAAGGGGCGGCCGGGCGCACCTACCGCAAGGCGCCTTGAATAGCCCGCTTTAAGAAGCCGTTTTTTTTGCATTTTTGGGGTTTCTTGCCAACAAATAAAAAATAAAATCAATATCAACTGCGTCTTGACTCCTGCTGATTTTTGTGTAAAATAAGCACTTGCGCACGCCGAAGAGTCGAGCCGTTAGCTCAGAAGGCAGAGCACCGGACTTTTAATCCGGGTGTCGTGGGTTCGACTCCCACACGGCTCACCAATCTTGCGGTCCCATCGTCCAGTGGCCTAGGACACAGCCCTTTCAAGGCTGCGACACGGGTTCAAATCCCGTTGGGACCGCCAATTTTGTATTAAAAGCCGGTGTAGCTCAGTGGTAGAGCAGCGCACTCGTAATGCGCAGGCCTGCGGTTCAAGTCCGCACACCGGCTCCAGAGATGGCAAGGGTTACCGGGATTATGCGGAAACCCTTGTTTTTTTATGCATTAGGAGGAATGCCGATGAAAATGAACCCTAAATATTACAACACCGTCTTTTCCTGTCTCGCCGCAGTAATTATCTCCGTCCCTATTGCTTTCATCATGGTGGTCATCAACCTGGGGTTTGCCCCGGGCTTTTTCGCCGCCTTTTTAAAATCCGCCGCCGCCGGGGTGGCTATTTCAGCGCCCCTGGCAAATATCGGCATCCCCATGGCGCAAAAGATCACTAATGCCTTTGTAGAAAAGAAAGATTAAGGAGGGGCCGCAGCGTGTCGAAAAAAAGAATTCTCATGGTGCGCCATGGAAGGACTGAGTGGAACGAACAGGCCCGGTTCCAGGGCGGAACCGACGTGCCTCTGGACGACGAGGGCAGGGCCCAGGCCGGACTGCTGGCGGCGAGGCTTAAGGGCTGGAATCCGGGAGCTGTCTTTTCAAGCCCCCTGATGAGGGCCTGGGAGACCGCCCGCTCGATTGCCTCGGAGCATGAAAATTTGCAGCCGGTGAAGCTGGCAGGGCTGTCGGAGATGTGCTTCGGCGTATGGGAGGGGCGGGTAATCCGGGATATTATCGCCGCCGAGGGAGATAGTTTTACCCGCTGGAGGGAGTCCCCCTTCGAATACCCTCCCCGGGGAGGCGAAACCTACGAGTCGGTGGCGGCGCGGGTCCGGCCTGCCATGGAGGCGGTAATGGCCGCAGATGCGGACAGGTCGGTGGTCGTCAGCCACGGGGGCATAATCCGGGCGGCGCTTGCTATCTTCCTCGACATCCCCCCGTCCGTCACCTGGAGGATGAAGATAACAAACTGCTCCGTAACCGCCATTGATATTGATAAAAGGGGAGTCTCCCTGGCCTTTTTAAACGACGACATTCATACGGCCCTCTCCGCAGAGGAGGCGAGGGGTCTGATTTTTTCGGTTTAGACATCTTCCCCTCTTGCTGATACAATTAGCCAAGCTGCCGTGAAGGAGGCTTATGGGCTTGCCAGACCGCAATCGCTGCGAGGAAGATAATCCGGGTTTTGCCGAAAAGGGCGGAAGGAGCCTCTCTCCCGAAAGAGAGGGGATTCTCTGGTCAAAGCTTGCCGCCTCCGGCGACGAGGACGCCAGGGACGAACTGATAGTTTCCTATCGGCCCCTTGTCTTCTGGCTTGCGGGAAAGCTCAGGGTAAGGCCTTCCTCCTACCAGGACCTGATCCAGGAGGGGATGGTGGCCCTTATCCAGGCGGTGGACAAGTTTGAACCCCAGAGGCAGCTCCGGTTTACAACCTACGCCTACTATCGGATTCGCGGACAAATGGTCAATTTTCTCCAGCGAAGCGAGCTTAAGGCGCCCATCCCCGTGGACGACGAGTATCTTATGCCCGAAGACCCCTTCAGCGCCGACGCCTTCGAGACGGTCATCGCCCTTACCCAGGAGATGGACCGGCTGACGGCAGGGGAGGGGGAGGTAGTTCGGGCGCTTCTCATGGAGGGGCAGGATGCAAAGGAAGTGGCCCGGCAAAAGAATATTGACGTCAGCCACGTCTACAGGCTGAGGCGAAACGCCGTGGCCAAACTCCGCAAATGGCTCGGTCCGGAGGGAGCGCCACAAACCGGGCCAGACGGGGGATAAAAGTAGTACGGTAATCCACTTTTATCTCCGGAGGACGGCTGGAAATGGAAAGAAGAATAGGCAGGATAGTCAGGTGGCTCGACAGGTGCGCAAAGGCGTGTTCCGCCGGTTCCTGGCAGAGCGCCCTAATGGACATGGAGTGCGCAAAAGCGGAGCTTGAGGGCGCCAGGCAGGATCTGTGGGCCCGGGCGGAGGGGAATCCGGCCGGTTCGCGGGTTGTCAGGCGCACGGGGCGTGCCGTTACGGCGGCCGCCCTTGGGCTTGCACTGGTGATGTCCGTTGCCGGGCCTCTGGCGGCGCCGCCGTCAGGGCGCGGGGAGAGGGCGACCGTCCTGGCAGAGAGCGCCTCCTCCCTGGAATGGGTCTCCACCGATGAAAAAGCCCTGCTCACCGCCCTAAGGCACAGCCTGAGCGACGCGAACCTGGCCCGGCTCTCGGTTGAAGAAGAGGCCCCCCGCCTCCGGGGCGAGGCGCCCGCGCCGGTGGCGAAGCCCCGGACCGGAGCGGTCAGAGTCCGGGAGGAAGGGCCGGAAGTTCAAACCCCTTCCCATGGAGGCGGGGAGTTTGATACAATAATCAATCTGGTACAGATAGGGCAGAGGGCGCTCCGGGAGAGGGAGTCCGCCATACGTTTCGATGCCCCGTAAGTAAGATTTTCTCAGTTCCGGAAGGAGAGATTGTGGGTGACCGAAAATCTGAAGAAAACAGGCCGATTCTTTACGCTCCTGCTTGCGGTTTTATTCCTGTCCGCAGGGACGGCGTTGGCCGACCCTCTGGTGGCAGCCATTGACGTGGAAGGAAACGAGCATGTGGTAACCGAACATATTCTGGGCGTGGTTGGCAGCAGGGTGGGGGAGCCTCTGAGCAGGGAGCAGCTTCAGTCGGACGTGGAGGCCATCTACGGGCTGGGATTCTTCTCCTTTGTGGATATCGACCTTCAAAGCCTGGCCAGCGGCGCGGCGGTGACGTACCTCGTCACGGAGAACCCCGTGGTGGAGGCCGTCACCTTCAGCGGGAACAGCATCTTCAAGGACGAAGAGCTTATGAAGGTCGTCTTCACCGCCCCCGGCAACGTCTTCAACCGGGTTTTCTTCCGCCACGACCTGGACAGGATACAGGAAAAGTACAACAAGGCCGGCTACGTTATGGTTAAAATTTCCGACGTCCAGGTGGAGGGCGGCATTATCAACGTGGAGATTGTGGAACCCAGGGTGGGGGACATCATAATCCAGGGCAACAGGAAGACCAAAACCAAGGTAATTGAAAGGGAGCTCAAGCTTAAAAAGGGCGACCCCTTCAACGCCACCATCCTTAGACACTCCATCAACAGGCTCCAGGGCAAGGGCTTCTTCGAGGACGTGAGCGTGGGCTTCGAGCCCGGCGAAGAGCCCGACATGACTGACATAATCCTCACAGTGAGCGAGGCCAAGACCGGCAGAGTGGGCCTCTCCGTAAGCCACGGCACCGAGAGCGGCTGGTCCGGCGGCCTAACCTACACAGACACTAACTGGAAGGGCCTGGGCCACATCGGCGAGGTGGGCTTCGAGACGGGGGACAACGAGCAGTACTGGATCTCCTACACCGAGCCCTACATGGACTCAAAGCACTTCGCCTGGAAGGTGGGCTTCGCCAAGCGTAAATGGGAGGACCGGTACTACTACAGGCGGGGAGTAAAGCTCCTCCGGTACGACGACGAGCTTAAAAACATCTACCTGGGCGCCGGGCGGAAGTTCGGCCGGGACGAAAAGTACAGCTGGTTCCTCACCCTGGACTGGCGGGATGTGGACGCCTATAACTTCAGGGAGCAAAACAAGGACTACCCCAACGCGAAGGACGAACTGACAAGGGGCAAGATCTTCTCCGTTATAGGCACGGTGACAAGAAACAACACCGACCCGTACCTGAGCTACTCCAAGGGCGACATTATCGACCTCAACGTGGAGCACGCCATGGAGGCCCTGGGAGGAGAGCACAGCTTCACCAAGTACTGGCTCCAGGCCAGGTACTACGCGCCCATAAAGGGGCTGGGGGACTTTTTCGGAACCCAGCTGGGCGACGAGGACAACCCCGCCGTCTTTGCGGCCAGGATAAGGGCGGGCTTCTCCTCCGGGGATATACCCACTGCCAGCCTGTACTCCCTGGGCGGCGCAAACACCCTGAGGGGCTACGACTCGGGCGAGTACGAGGGCACCGAGATGTTCCTGGCAAACTTTGAAGTGCGAATCCCCGTGGAGAGGGCCTTCGGCCTGGTTATTTTCTATGACGCAGGCAACGCCTGGAACAGCCCGTGGGAGAACAACGGAGGCAGCTTCAGCCTCTCGGACCTTCACGACTCCTGGGGCATCGGCGTCAGAGTCAAGACGCCCCTGGGCAACTTCAGGCTCGACCACGCCACCGGCGAGAGGGAGTCAAGGACCCACTTCGGCTTCGGCGAAATGTTCTAGGTCCGGGAGAGCGGAGGATTTACAGGAGTGTCCCCCCGGGGGCAGAGGTTTAAAGCAGTAAAACACAGGATGGCTGGGGCGGTGCTGCTGATCGCCGCAGCCATCGTTTTTCCGGCCCTCCTGGAGGCGTCTGTTACCGTGGAGGGTCCGCCCACATGGTTAATTCCGCCCATGGAAAGGAGCGCCGCCTCGGTCTGGGCCGAGATTAAAGTCTCAGAAGCCGCGGGGGCCGAGAGGCTTCGCCTTTTATCGCTGGTGGCGGGCAGGGTCTTCGCCGGTTATGCTGTGGACGACGTCTTTCAAAGGGGCGAAAGAGCCGTTCTTGTGTTGCAGCCCAAGGACAGGGCCCGCTGGCAGGTTGAAGTGGCGCCGCCCCACCTGTCGCCCCCGGCAGACAGGTGGTTTCAGGATAACGCCTCCGGCCTGGAGGGGAAAATAAACGAAAAACTCAGTGGCCTTCCTCTTGAAGCCCTGTCCTGGGCGGACATCCCCCTGAAGGAGGAGGTGGAGGCCCTCTGCGCTCCCCTGCTCCCGGGCTGGCGGCCATCGCTGCTGGTAAGGCTTGACAAGGAGGGCGCAGTCCTCCGGGTATCCTTTGCGCCCCGGCCGCCCCTGGTTCTTGCCGTGGTGCCCAGAGTGTCCTCAGGTACCCTGCCCGTCATGCTCCAGTCGGACCTTAACGAGAATATCCTGAGGGCCCTGGCCCCGTTGGTCGGGCTGCCCATCGAATGGGCGGATTTCAATAAAAAAAGGGTTGAGGCGCTGGCGGCGGACTCCCTTAAACAGGCGCGGATAGTGGAAAATACCAGGTCCCGGGTAAGGGTAGCCTTTAATCCCGGTCAGCTTGCGGCAACCGAGGCCGAGGTGGAAAGCCCCAAATACTCCCTGAGAGCCTGGGTGGCGGCCTACGCCGGATCCGAAGCAAAATACCCCGAAATAGGCCTCCACATGGGAAGAAAGTTTCTGCCCTTTTCCGGATGGGAAATGGAACTTTACGGCGAGTGGCTGCTTGCAGCCAACGATCTCTCCCTGGAGAGCCGCTGGGGGGTCCGGTGGAGCCCCTGGAAGGGCGTTATGGCTGGGGTGGAGCAGGCTTTTCCGGGCAACGAGACCTGGTACCGTCTATGGCTGGAAGGGGGAGAACGGGCCCCCTACCTCTGGTGGCGGGTAAGCGAGGGCGGCGATCACCACCTTGGGGCGGGTTACCGCATTAACCGCAGGGTCTCCCTGGAGATTCACTATGACGGCAGGGACGAAGACAAGCTGAGCCTCAAGGCCATTAGCGACCTTTAAAAAAAGCACACAATACGGAGAAGATCAAATCCCATGAATAAAAACGTAAAACTTACCCTGGGCGAAATAGCCCTGAAGCTCGGCGGAAAAGTTCAGGGCGACCCTTCGGCCGGGGTTTCGGGCCCCGCATCCCCCGGCAAAGGGGCGGAGGGCTCCATCTGCGCCGTGTGGGAGGCGGCGGATTTTACCTCCCTGAAGCCCGGCGTTTATGTCCTTGCCCCGGAAGAGGCTTTTGCGGCCAGGCCGGGTCTTGAAGGCGTTTCGGTGGACGACCCCAGAGCCTCCTTTCCCGACCTGCTGGCCCTCTACGTCCCTGTAAGGGAGCTAAGGGGGGTTCACCCTTCGGCGGTAGTATCGCCGCAGGCTTTTGTATCGCCGGAGGCATGGGTGGGCCCTTTTTGCGTGGTGGAGGACGGCGCAGTAATAGAGGCGGGCGTTCAGCTGAGGGCAAACGTCTTTGTGGGGGAGGGATGCCGCCTGGGCGAAGGAACGGCTGTCGAGCCGGGGGCCGTCCTGCTGGAGCGGGTCCGCACGGGGAAAAAGTGCCTCATCCACAGCGGGGCCTTTTTGGGCTGCGACGGTTTTGGAATTCTTCCCCCTGAAGGCGGGAGGCCTCCCGTAAAAATACCCCAGCTGGGCGGCGTAGTCCTGGGGGACGAGGTGGAGATAGGCGCCTGCTCCACCGTAGACAGGGGAACCCTGGACGACACTGTAGTGGGCAGCCGCACAAAAGTGGACGACCACGTCCATATTGCCCATAACGTCCAGATTGGCGAAAACTGCATCCTGGTCGCCATGACCGGCATTGCCGGAAGCGCCGTCCTTGAGGAGGGCGTTATTATGGCGGCCCGAAGCGGCGTCAAGGATCACGCCAGGATAGGCAGGGGCGCCACCGTGGCCGCCTACGGGGGCGCAGTAAAGGACGTGCCGCCGGGGTCGGTGGTCTCCGGCTTTCCCGCAAGGGACCACCGGGAGAACTTCCGGGTGCAGGCCTCGCTACAGCGGGTCCCCGAGCTTCTTCAGAGGGTCAGGGACCTGGAGAGGGCGGCCAAAAAGGAAGAGGGCGAAAAAAACTCATGACCCCGTACAGGCGCCTTGAAAGGGAAGTTTTATTTACAGGCAGGGGCCTGCACACAGGGGAGGAGTGCCGGGTTGTACTGACTCCGGGCATGGAGGGCGAGGGCGTCCTTTTGAGGGGGCGGGAGACGTTTTACCCGGTAGAGGATAGCGCTTTCTCCGGCACGGGCCGGGGGACGGAACTGTTCCTTCCCGACGGGACCTCCCTTAAAACGCCTGAGCACCTCTTCGCCACCCTGGCGGGCCTTGGCGTGTGGTCGGTCAGAATTGCCGCCGAGGGGCCTGAAATCCCGGCCCTGGACGGCTGTTCGGTTGCCTTTGCCAAGGTGATTGAGGCCAATTCAACCCCCGCGGACGACGGTGGAAAAGGCCCTGAGCCCATGGCCCTGCCCTTCCCGCTGATCGTAGAAAACAGGGACAGGGGGGCGGTCCTGGCCGCCTTCCCGTCGGACGAACTCTTTCTTTCCTATGTTATAACTTATGAAGGCACGGCCATCGGTACCCAGGCTTCGGACTTCCGCCCTCCGGCGGACGACTTTTTGCCGCTTCTGGCTCCTGCCCGCACCTTTGCCCTGGAGTCGGAGGTACAGGCCCTGCTGGACCGGGGCCTTGCCAAAGGCGGCTCTATGGAAAACGCCATAGTGGCGGGGAAGAACGCAGTCGCGGCGGCGGGAGGACTGCGCTTTCCCGACGAGTTCGCAAGGCACAAAATCCTTGACCTCCTGGGGGACCTCTACCTCCTGGGCCGTCCCCTGAGGGCCCGGATTTTTGCCCTGCGGGCAGGGCACGACCTGCACTGCCGCCTGGTGGAAAGGCTGCATTCAGTCAGAAGCCGAAAATTTAATACAAAGGAGAATGAACATGCTTGACATTCAGGAAATTATGAAATTTCTTCCCCACAGATACCCCTTCCTGTTAGTGGACAGAATTCTGGAGCTTGATGAACAGCATGCAGTGGGCATTAAAAACGTCACCTTCAACGAACCCTTCTTCCAAGGGCACTTCCCCGCAGAGCCCGTGATGCCGGGCGTCCTTGTGCTCGAAGCCATGGGGCAGGTGGCCGCCATGATGATGTCAGCCCGTCCGGGGAGCGAAAACCTTATAACCTTCCTCACTGGGGTGGAAAAGGCAAAATTCCGCAAGCCCGTCAAGCCCGGCGACCAGCTTGTCACCACCGCCGAGATGCTTAAGCTCAGGGGCAAAATCGGCAAGGTCCGCACCGTGGGTCGGGTTGACGGCGCCGTGGCAGCCGAGGCGGAATTCAGCTTCGTGGCCGCTGAAACCCTCCGGGAATGACCAGGGTCCATCCCACTGCCATAGTCTCTCCCGGCGCCGAGCTCGGAGAGGGGGTCACGGTGGGCCCCTACTGCATAGTGGGCGACCGCGTGAAAATTGGCGACCAAACTGTACTCGAGTCCTTCGTCACGGTGCTGGACTTCACGGAGATCGGCCCCGGGTGCCGCATAACCCAGAATGCCGTGCTTGGGGGCGAACCCCAGGACGTGTCGTTCAAAGGGGAGGAGTCCCGGGTTCGCATAGGGGCCGGGGTCATCATCCGTGAAAATGTCACCATCCACAGGGGGGTTGGGGAAGGCACATCCACCGTGGTGGGGGACGGCTGCTTCCTCATGGAGGGGGTTCACATAGGCCATAACGTGGTTCTGGGCCGGAATGTGGTTATGGCCAACAAGGTGGGCATGGCAGGCTTCTCCGAGGCCGGCGACGGCGCGGTCTTCGGGGGCATGGCGGGGGTTCACCAGTTTGTCAGGGTAGGGAAGCTCTGCATGATCGGCGGCCTTTCAAAAATTGTCAAGGACGTCCCCCCCTTTCTTACAGTCGACGGCCACCCGGGCGAAATCTACGGCCTTAACAAGGTGGGCATGAGAAGGGCCGGATACGACGGCGCCGCCAGGGCAGCGGTAAAGAGTTTTTACGACCGGCTCTTCAGGGGGGACCTCCCTTTCCGGCAGGCTCTGTCCGCCCTGGCCTCCTCCGGGGAGGGGCAGGAGGCCGCCGCCCGGGAGATAATAGAATTTTGCTCAGGTTCAAGCAGGGGCGTAACCCTCTGGCGAAGCCGCCGCAGGCAGGGAGAGGAGACGGCCGATGATCAGGCTACTGGCCCTTGATGTGGACGGAACCCTGACCGACGGCGGCGTCTACATGGACGGCCTGGGGGGGGAGTTCAAGAGGTTCGACGTAAAGGACGGCATGGGAATAGACCTCCTGATGAAGGGGGGAGTGGAGGTGGCCTTCATCAGCGGCAGGTACTCCGCCGCCACTGAGCAGAGGGCCCGGAACCTGGGCGTAGCGCGAATTTTTAACGGCGTTAAGGAAAAACTGCCCGTGCTTGCCGCCATGGCCATGGAACTGGGAATTTCCATGGATGAGGTCGCCTTCATGGGCGACGACGTAAACGATGTTGGCTGCATGGAGGCCTCGGGCCTTGCCATTGCCCCCTCCGATGCTGTAAGGGCCGCCAGGGAGGCAGCCGGGTATGTCACCTCGGCAATGGCGGGCAGGGGAGCGGTCCGGGAGGCGGCGGAGCATATCCTGGCCCTCAACGGGGGGCGGGAAAGATGAGCCGCAGGGGCAGCTCCTTCGGCCTGCTTGACCGGTACATCCTGAAGGAGCTCTCCGGCTCCTTCATGTTCGGCGTAACTGCCTTCACCATAGTCTTTGTGGCGGGGGACCTCTTGTTCGAGGCGGCAAACCTCATGATAGAGAAGGGCATATCCTTTTCGGTGGTGGCAAGGCTCTTCGTCTACCGGCTCCCGGAGGTGGTGGCCCTCACCCTGCCCATGGCGAGCCTTCTCTCATCCCTGCTTACCTTCAGCAGGCTCTCCACCAACAGCGAGCTTGTGGCGCTGAAGGCGGCGGGCATCCCCTTTCACCGCATCCTCCGGCCCGTCTTTTTGGCTTCCATCCTCGTGGGAATAGGCGCCCTTGTGGGCAATGAGACTGTCGTTCCCGTATCCAACAGGGCGGCTGAAAACCTGATGAAGTACGAGATTATGAGGGAGAAACCCTCGGTCCTTAAGGAGAAAGTCTTCCTTAAGGAGGAGAGCGGCGGCGTTCTGCAGAGGGTTATCTACCTGGACAGCCTCAAGGCCAGGGAAGGCACTATGAGCGACGTCATAATCCAGGAGTTTGAAAAGGGCCGCCTTAACCGTATCTCCCTGGCCGACCGGGGCGTGTGGACCGACGGAGAGTGGTGGCTGCTCGACGGGCAGGTCTTCGAAGTTACAAGGGAGGGCAAGGTGAACCCCCTGCTGCGCTTCGAGCGCCAGAGGCTTCAGCTGGACCTCACGCCCGGCCAGGTGGAGAAAGCGTCCCGGAAGCCCGCGGAGATGAGCTCCATGGAACTTGTGGCCCAGATCGCCCTGCTCTCCAAAGAAGGGGCCAACCTTGCCCCGTTGAAGGTTATGCTCCACCTGCGGCTGGCTCTTCCATGGGCAAGCGTGGTGCTGGCGGTACTGGGGGCCAGCCTGGGAGTACGGTCCAGCCGGGCGGGTCCCGGCATAGGCTTCGGACTGAGCGTCCTCATAGTGTTTGCCTACTACGTAACCATGTCCTTCAGCAGGGCCCTGGGCGAGGCGGGATACCTCTTCCCCCTGGTGGCCGCCTGGATTCCCAACGTGGCCTTCCTGCTGGTGGGGGGCTTTTTCGCTCGAAGGGCAAACAACTAGGAAAAGAACTGAAAGGAATGATTTTATGAAGTCTCACCCTGCCCCCGCAGCCCTTATCGCCGGCGACGGCGCCCTGCCCGGGGAAGTGGCCCGCCGCATGGCGGACGAGGGAATTGACGTTACCGTCTACACATTTGCCCCCGGCGGCGACAAATTCTCATTCCTGCCCGGGGACAGGGTTATTTCCCTGCTGAACCTCCCCGGCGCAGGGGGAACCCTCTCACTGAAGGCCTTTTTGGCAGATCTGTCGGCCAGGGGCATCCGCAGGGCGGGCATGGCGGGACTTATACCCAAGATGGTCATGTACGGCGGGACCGACAACTCCCTTAAAGAGCTCCTAAAAAACGGGGATAACGACGACCACGCCCTGCTGGGGCGCATTGCCGCCGCCCTGGAGATGGTTGGAGTGGAGGTTTTTCATTACGGCGCCTGGTTAAAGGAGAGCATGGCTTCAGAAGGCCAAATCGCAGGGCGAAAGTTTACCCCCGCCGAGGCCGCCGACGTGGAGTACGGCAAAAAAATTCTTGCCGCCACCCTCCCCCTCTCCTTCGGCCAGGCGGTTGTAATCGCAGGCGGGGCAGTGGTGGCAATTGAGGCCATGGAGGGTACCGACAGAATGATACAAAGGGCGGGAGAGCTTCTAAGGGGTACGCCGGGCGTAGTAGTAAAGATGATGCGCCCGGACCAGGACTCCCGGTACGACATCCCCACCGTTGGCCCCCGCACCCTGGAGGAGATGGACCGCGCGGGGCTGACGGCCCTGGCCCTGGAGACGGGCCGGGTGATTATTCTGGAGAGGGAGAAGTTTTCCTCCCTGGCCGGGGAGCTCTCCATCGCCGCGGAGGGCATCCTCCCTTGAGGGAGCCGGAAGGTATTTTCTTCAGTTGCGGCGAGGTATCCGGCGACGGGTATGCCGCCTCTCTGGCCCGGGCCCTGCAGGGGCGGGGCTTCAACGAGCCTTTCTTCGGCATGGGCGGTCCTCTTTCATTAGATGCAGGGGCTGAAATAGTCAGGGACTCACGTGAGCTCCACCTCATGGGGATTGGCGACGTGGTCTCCGCCATCCCAAGGCTTTTAAGGCTTAAAAAAGAGCTGGCGGGGCTGATAAAGTCCCGAAACCCCCGGGCGGTCGTCCTAATTGACAGCCCTGACTTTCACCTCCCCCTGGTCCGGTACTTAAGAAAAAAGGGCTGGAAGGGGCCCGTTATTTGCCTCATCCCCCCTACCGTATGGGCGTGGAGGTCGGGCCGGGTAAAGTCTTTAAGAAGGTTTTTCGACCTCTGCCTCCCCCTGTTTAAGTTTGAACACGAGTATCTTAAGGGGGCGGGGGTACTCTCCGCCTGGCGGGGTCACCCGCTGGCGGACGACCTCCGTAGGCCCGCCCCGAAGGCGGGAGGAAAAAGAATTGCCCTACTCCCCGGAAGCAGACAGTCGGAGGTGTTCCGCCTTCTGCCTCCCCTGAAAGAATGCGCCCGTCTCCTTGGGGAGCGGGGGTACGAGCCTGTCTTCTCCATAGCTCCCGGAATGCCCGAGGGCCTTAAAAGCCGCCTCCGGGAGGGGCTTGAAGGCTACAAAATATGGGAAGGCAGCGGCAGGGACCTTATGGCCTCATCCCTTGCAGTTGCCGGCGCCAGCGGCACGGCGGCAGTGGAGGCCATGATGCTGGGCCGCTTCATGGCGGTACTCTACAAAGGGAGTTTCACCTCCTGGCTGGCCTGGCGCGCCCTGGTGAAGACGCCCTATATCTCCATCCCCAACCTGCTGGCCGGTCAGGAGGTCTACCCTGAGTTCATCCAGGGCAGGGCCACGGGGCAGAACGCTTTTCTTGCCCTGTTGGCCTACCTTGAGGACGGGGCAACAGGGGCAAAAACGGACCGCCTTCTTGAAAAGGCAAGGTCCGCCATGGGGGAGGCCGGGGCGCCTGATTTCTGGGCGGCCCGGATCCTGGAGCAGGCGAATCTTCACGCCTCGTCCGATAGAAGGGAAACGGAGGAGTGAAGCCCGTCCTGATACTGGCCAACGGCCCCGGCGAACTATGGGACTGGGCTAGGCCCGTGATAAGGGAGCTTAATCGCAGAAATCGCCCCGTCTCCCTGCTGCTTCTTCCCTGCCAGTTCGCCTCAGGGGAGGAGCGAAGGGTGGCGGAAGGCCTGGGTGTTGACGATCTGCGGGGTCCCTTCTCCCTGGCGGGGACCCTTAAAAACGCCCTCTCCATGGGGCGCTCTGCCTGCGGCGTGCTTCAGCTGGGGGGAGACCTCCTGTGGGGCAGGGCGGCGGCCGGGGCTGGACGACGCCCCCTTTTGTGCTATGCTTACGGAAAAAAGAAGGGAATGGCCAGGTGCGACCGCGTTTTCACCGCATTCCCCTCCATGGCGGAGGCCATGGGGCGGGGGGTGGAGCCGGCCGGCGACTTGGCGCGGGACTGCGTGGATGGTTGCCGCCGTCCCGATGAAAGACCGGAAAAATCCGTCCTCATCTTCCCGGGCAGCAGGGCGGCCCTGAGGGAGTTCGCCCTCCCCTTTTTAAAGGAGGCGGCGCCCCTGCTGAAAAAAGGCGCGCCCCAATGGGAGTTTAAAATTGCACTCTCCCCCTTTTCCCCGCCGGGAGAGGCCGATAAATGGCGGGACGCTGGTTTTACTCCCGCAGCCTGGAGCGAGGCGTCGAAAAACCCGTCCCTGGCCGTCACCCAGCCGGGGACCAACACCCTGGAGCTCATGCACAGGGGCGTTCCCTTCTGCGTGTTGGTCCCCTTTGCAGCCGCCCGGCAGATCCCCCTGTCCGGCCTGGCGGGCATGGTTGCCTCTATTCCCCTGGCGGGCCCCGCCCTGAAAGAGGCCTGGCTTCGCCGCAGGGGCGCCGGAGGACGCCTGTTGGCCTGGCCCAACCGTATTGCGGGGAGGATGATCGCCCCTGAACTGGTGGGGGACATTACGCCCGTCGAGGCGGCGGAGGCGGTACTAAAGCTGATAAATGACGAGCCCCGGAGGAAGGCCATGGGAGAGGCCCTTGCGCAGATCTCTTCCCTCGCCCCGGAAGGCGCGGCCGCCAGAATCGCCGACGAAATAGAAAGGATGGCCCCCGGCAATGACTGATAAAACGGGAGCAGATAAGAAAAGATCCGTCTTTGCCAGGCTTGCCTCAAGCGCAAGGCCCTACCGAAGGCGTTTTTTTGCCGCCCTTTTCTGCATGTTTGTAGCATCGGCGTGCAACGTGGTACCGCCGTGGCTTCTAAAGAACGTGGTGGACGACGTCCTCATCGACAAAAACCTTGTCATGCTCAACATCCTGCCCTTCCTGCTGGTGGCCCTGTTCGCAGGTAAGGGCCTTGCCTCCTACGGCCATCAGTACCTCATGAACTGGGTGGGCCAGAATGTGGTCATGGACCTGCGCCTCCGGCTCTACGACCACCTTCAGCGCATGTCGCTGCGGTACCTGCACGGCAGCCGCCTGGGGGAGATCATGTCCCGCATCACAAACGACGTCACCATCCTCCAGAACCTGGTCACATCGGTGATAGTAAACCTGGTAGTCCAGGCCGTCACCTTCCTGGGGATGGTGGGTTTTCTGCTTTACATCAACTGGAAGCTAACCCTTATCACCTTCGCAATTTTGCCCCTCACCGTCCTGATCCTGGACAGGGCGGCAAAAAAACTCCGCACCGTGGGACACGCCATCCAGAGCGAACTCGCTTCACTTTCAGCGGTGGTGCAGGAGGCCTTCGCGGCGGTGCGCATAGTCCGCTCCTTCGCCGCCGAGGACCTTGAGCTGGGCCGCTTCCGCCGAAGCAACAGGGAGAACTTCAGGGCGGTGATGAAGGGCGTGCAGGCCCAGTCCGCCCTGGCTGCCGTCATCGAACTTGTACTAATAGGCGCCCTCGCTGTAATTCTCTGGCTCGGCGGCCGGGAGGTGGTGGGAGGGGAGCAGACCCCCGGCGAGCTAATTGCCTTTTTGGGGTACCTTGGCTTCCTGGTGCAGCCCATCCGGGTATTCACCTCGGTGGTCAGCTCCATGCAGCTGGGCCTGGCCGCCGCCGACCGAATCTTTGGCCTCCTGGACATCCCGGCGGAGACCCGTTCGCCGGATAACCCCGTGTCCCTGGGGGTGCTGAAGGGCCGCATAACCTTTAAAGACGTCACCTTTTCCTATGCGGCGGGGCGCCCCGTGCTCCGCAACATCCACCTGGACATTGCGCCGGGGGAGAGGGTGGCCCTGGTGGGCCCCACGGGTTCGGGCAAGTCCACCCTGGCGGACCTCATCCCCCGGTTCTACGACCCCGACAGCGGGTCGGTGCTGGTGGACGGCACGGACGTGCGCAGGGCGGATACGGCCGAGCTCAGGCGACAGATAGGCATTGTCCCCCAGGAGTCCCTTCTCATGAAGGGGACCATTGCCTTCAACATCTCCTACGGCCTGCCCGACCTCTCCATGGACCAGATACGAGCCGCTGCCGCCACGGCGGGCATCCTGGCCTTCATCGAGTCCCTGCCTGAAGGGTTTGAGACGGAAGTGGGGGAGCGGGGAGTAACATTGAGCGGAGGCCAGCGGCAACGAATTGCCATAGCCAGGGCCATAGTCAGAAATCCCAGAATTTTGATACTTGACGAGGCCACGTCCTCCCTGGACCTTGAAGTGGAAAAGCAGGTCCAGGAGGCCATGAGCAGCGCCATGAAGGGCCGCACATCCCTGGTCATCGCCCACAGGCTTTCCACCATAAGGAACTCCGACCGGATCATCGTTCTGGACGAGGGCCGCATTATAGAACAGGGCCGCCACTGGGAGCTCATCGCCGGCGGCGGAATGTACCGCCGGCTTCACGACCTTCAGTTTGCAGGGGGGGCGGAGGCGTGAGGACCATCATTCCGGGCATGAGCCTCCTAAAGAGCTATCTTGCCTTCGCCAGGGGAGAGTCGGGGCCGGGCCTCTGGGCTGGCACCTACCCTTTGGGGCTTACCGCCAGGGGGGTAGTCTCCCTGCGGAACTTCGCCTACGACCACGGCCTGGTGCCTCCTGTGGAGCCGCCCGTCCCCGTAATAAGCGTGGGCAACATAACTCTGGGCGGTACTAACAAGACGCCTTTTGTAGAGATGCTATGCCGTATGCTCCGGGATGCGGGCCTCTCCGTGGGCATCGTCAGCCGGGGATACGGCGGCAAGACGGCCGACCCGGTGGTGATCTCCTCCGACTCCTTCACCGGCGACGACGGCTTCAGCCCGAGGGATATTTCCACTCTGAGGAGCCTGGTGGGGGACGAGCCCCTGCTGCTGGCCTCCAGGCTACCGGGGGTTCCCGTGGCCGTGTCCAAGGACAGGCTCCGGGATATAGAAGCCCTGTCGGGCCGGGCCGTGGACGTTATTGTGGCCGACGACGCTTTCCAGCACAGGCGCATGGCCCGGGACGCCGATATAGTCCTGGTGGACGCCTGCTGCCCCTTCGGAAACGGGTGGGTGGCTCCGGCGGGCATCCTCCGGGAGCCTCCGGCGGAGCTTTCCAGGGCCTCGCTGGTGGTTATAACCAAGTCCGACCAGGTTTCGCCGGAGCGGCTGAAGGAGCTTGCCGAAGAGATAGGCCGGTACGTAGGGGAAGAGAAAATTTTTTACTCAAGGCTCTCCGTCCCCAACTGGCGGAGGTGGGAGGGCCGGTGGTGCGGCGAGAAGTGCCCCCCGCCCCGGACGGCGCTTGCCTTCTCCGCCATCGGCAGCCCCGAGAGCTTCAGGCGCACCCTGGAGCAGCAGGGGGTGGAAATTTTGCGGGAGCGCCGGTTCAAGGACCACCACCGCTATGCCGCCTCCGACATGGAGGCCCTGGAACGGGCTTTTGCCGAGTGCGGCGCCGAGGCCATGGTCTGCACCGAGAAGGACATATACAACCTTCCGGCGGGGTGGAAGCCCTCCCGGGACATTCTGGTCCCCCTCATATCCACCGGCCTGGACGACGGGGAGCGGTTCAGGGAATCCCTGGTGAAGCTGCTTCAGCCAAAAATTGTAGTGGCCTCCAACGGCTACGGAGAGGACTCCATGGGCGCCCTGCTGGCGAGGAAGCTCCGGGAGAGGTACCCCGGCGCCGCCGTATCCTCCTTCCCCATCGTGGGAAAGGGGGAGCACTACACAAAGGAGGGTATCCCCGTGGACTCGGTGCCGGAGGACTCCCCCAGCGGCGGAGTGATAAAGTACCGCTTCTCCGACCTGTGGAGGGATCTCCGCTCGGGCCTGCTGCGTTCTATTGCCCGGCAGATAGGGGCCTGGAAGAAGCTCCGGGGAACTATCAGAACCCCCCTCTGCGTGGGAGACGTCTACCTCCTCCTTCACGCCCTATGGGGTCAGGGGCAGCTTCCCGTCCTGGTGGCCACCGCAAAAACCGTGTATTTGAGCGGCCACTGGCGGCTTGAGCGGTTCATCATAAAGCGCCGCAGCCGCATGGCCTGGACCAGGGACAGGGAGACGGCGGAAGAGCTCCTTCGCTCCGGCGCCGCCGCCCGGTTCGACGGCAACCCAATAATGGACCTTACCTGTGATAATACTATTAAGCCCGTCTCGTGGGGCGGTGAAAAGGGCTTCAGCGTCCTGCTGCTGCCAGGAAGCCGCCGGAGGGCCTATGAGGACGTCAGGCTTCTGCTTGATGCCGCAGAGCTCTTAAACGGCATGACGCCCTGCTCCTACCTCATGGTAATTGCCCCCACGCTGGATATGGACGAACTTCTGGCCTCCTGCCGGGGGTGGACCCCCTTCGAAGAGGGGGAGTGGAGGGGCATCAGGAAGGGCGGAGCTGAAATACTGTTCTTCTTCGGGGCCCTGCCCGCAGTAACGGGCGACGCCCACCTCCTTATTGGCCTTGGCGGCACGGCAAACCAGGTCTGCGCCGGGATGGGAGTGCCGGTAGTCTCCATCGAGGAGAAGGGCAAGTTCGTCCAGAAAAAACTGCTGGGCGAGTCGGAGCTGCTGGTACCTCCCACGGCAAAGGACCTGGCGGAAGGGGCGGCGAAGATACTAACCGACGAGGATTTGCGCTCCCGCATGGCCCGGGAGGGAAGGGAACGCCTGGGAGGCCCCGGCGCCCTCGACATGGTGGTGAAGCACACGGCAGAAAAAATGGGCTGGGACCTCCGCTGCCGCCTGTACAGGACCCTAAAAAAAAGCTGGGACTTTTAAAACCAACATCAGGAGCTGAACCTAATGAACAAAATCCAACAATCCACCCCCTTCTCCCAGGTCAGGATTACCGACCCCGGGGGCGGTGGTCGGTGGGACTTTTCAATAGGCGGGGGAGAGCTGACCCTAATTGCAGGTCCCTGCGCCCTGGAGAGCCCCGAACTGGGCCTGGAAGTGGCCGAAACAGTTAGGGACATCTGCCGCTCCTTCGACATAAACTACATCTTCAAGGCCTCCTTCGACAAGGCCAACAGGACCTCGGTCGACAGCTACAGGGGCCCGGGCCTGGAAGAAGGCCTGGAGCAGTTGTCCCACATCGGGCGAAAGGCGGGAGTGCCTGTCATCACTGACATCCACGAGTCATGGCAGGCGGAGAGGGCGGCAAAGTACGCCGACATCCTGCAGATACCAGCCTTCCTGTGCCGCCAGACGGACCTCCTGCTGGCCGCCGCCAAAACAGGCAGGCCTCTGAACATAAAGAAAGCCCAGTTCCTGGCTCCCCTGGACATGGCCCACGTGGTAAAAAAGTGCCGGGACGGCGGCGCAGGGGCGGTAATGTTATGCGAGCGGGGCACCTTCATGGGCTACGGCCGGCTGGTGACGGACATGACGTCCCTCCCACTCATGCGGTCCCTGGGCTGCCCCGTAGTCTTCGACGGAACCCACAGCGTCCAGGCGCCGGGGGCGGCGGGAGGGGCCAGCGGCGGCGACCGGCGGCTTGTACTGCCCCTGGTGCGGGCGGCCCTTGCGGCAGGAGTGGACGCCCTTTTCCTGGAGACCCACCCCGACCCCGACAGGGCAAAGAGCGACGGGCCGAACATGGTCCCATTAAGCAAAATGAAGTTTCTTCTTGAGCAGGCGGCGGAGCTTCACGCCATCGTAGGGGAGATAATAGGCATGCCCTCCCTCGACTGGGCGGAGGCGCAGGAATAATGGTCTGCCTGCCGTGGGAGCGGGAGGGAAGATCCCTCGCCGACGGCGAACTGCTTGAAGCCGGTAAAAACATAATGCGGTCCGAGGCCGCCGAGATAATCCGGGCCGCCGACAGGGCGGGCGGGGAGTTTGTCCGGGCCGCCCGCATAATCCACGGCCTCCGGGGCCGCCTTGTGGTATCGGGCATGGGAAAGTCGGGCATCATCGCCCGCAAGATTGCCGCCACCCTGGCCTCCCTGGGGACCCCTTCCTTCTTCCTTCACGCCGCAGAAGGAGTCCACGGCGACCTGGGCATGGTCTGCCGGGACGACGCAGCCCTGGTCCTCAGCAACAGCGGGAATACCGCCGAGGTACTGTCCATCCTGCCCCACTTCCGCCGTTTGGGCGCGCCCATAATTGCCATCACCGGCGGCCTGGACTCTCCCCTGGCCGCCAACGCCGACGTGGTGCTGGATTCAAACGTCCTGTCCGAGGCAGGCAGGCCCGACCAGGGCGCCCTGGGTCTGGCCCCCCTGTGCAGCACTACTCTCCAGCTTGCCATAGGCGACGCCCTGGCCGGGATGGTCACCGAGCTGCGGGGCCTTTGCGCCGAGGACTTCGCCCTCTTCCACCCGGGCGGTACCCTGGGGCGGAGGCTCCTCACCAGGGTGCGGGACCTCATGGCCTCCGGCGGCGACCTTCCGTTGGTGGAAGGAGGCGTGTCGGTGAGCGACGCCCTGTTCGTGATGACGGGCAAGGGCTTCGGCGCCGTTATAGTAACTGACAGTCAGGGAATGTTGGCGGGAATCTTTACTGACGGCGATCTACGGCGTCTAATCGCCCGCAGGGGGGTGGAGTGCCTGACGGACAAAGTGGGAGACGCCATGACAATAAACCCCGTAACCATCGGCCCTGACAGGCTTGCGGCCGAGGCGGTCCGGGTTATGGAGGAGCGGGAGATCTCGGCGGTCATAGTTACGGAGGAAGGCCGTCCCGCAGGCATCCTCCACCTGCACGAGCTCCTGAAGGCGGGGGTGGCCTGAGCTGACCCCGCGCCTTTATGAAAGGCTGATAACCGCCCTCTACCCCTTTCTCTACCCTAGGCTGGCAAAAAAATACGCCGAAGGCCTTGGGGAGCGCAGGGGCTTTTACGGTCGCCCCTCATTCCCTAAAGAGGCCGTCTGGGTTCACGCAGTATCGGTGGGAGAGGTCCAGTCCGCCTGGCCCGTGCTAGAGGGGCTGGCGGATGCCGGCGAGAAGGTACTTCTTTCCACCACTACCGCCACCGGCAGGGAGACGGCATTTCAACTGGCAGACGGCCTATTTGCCCGCCACATCTACTACCCCTGGGACGTCCCCCGTATAGTCCGCCGGGCTCTGGGCGCGGTGCAACCAAAGGCCTTTATTACAGTGGAGACGGAGATCTGGCCCTCAATGCTGGGGGAGCTGCGCCGCCGCAATATCCCGGCCTTCCTTGTTAACGGCAGATTCTCGGAAAAAACGGCCCGCCAGGCCCAAAAACGGGCCGTCTTCTGGAAGGATGTTTACGACCTCTTTACCCTGCTGCTTGTGCGCTCCGGCGAAGACAGACGCTTTCTTGTTGACCTGGGAATTAGCGAGGAAAAGATAAAAGTCACGGGGGACTGCAAGATCGACGGCCTTCTGATGCGAAGGCAGAGGGCCGACCTTGCGGAGGCAAAAGCCATTGCAGGGGAGGGCGGCCCCGTATTTCTGGCCGGCAGCACCCACAGGGGCGAGGACGAAATTGTCCTTAAGGCCTTCAGCCTTGTAAGGAGGCAGCTGCCTGACGCAAGGCTCATCCTGGCCCCCAGGCACCCCGAGAGGGCTTGCGAGGTCCTGCCCGAGGCTTCCGCAGCGGGTCGGGCGGCCCTCCTGTCGGAAGTCCAAAGAGGCTCTGAAAATGGCGCAGCGTGGGAAATCCTGGTGATTGACAGGGTAGGCGTCCTGTTCGGACTCTACGGCGTCTGCGACGCCGCCTTCATCGGCGGCAGCCTGGTGGACAGGGGGGGCCAGAACATCATGGAGCCTGCCGCCTTCGGACTGCCCTTCTGCCACGGCCCCTACATGAGGGATTTCGAACAGGCCGCCAAAGAGCTGGGCGACCGCGGCGCCGCCACCTTGATAAAAAATGAAGCAGAAATCTCCGCCCACTGGATTGACAGCCTTAACCCGCCGGCCAGGGAAAAAGTCCGCAACGCCGCTGATAGCTACTTCGCCCTAACCGCCGGCGCCGCCCGAAAAACCGTCGAAGAGATCCTGCCCCTCTTACCTGTATCCTAGAGCTACCCACCAAGGATGACAAAACCCGCCCTTAATGCCACAATAGGGCTGTACGGGGAAATAAACCACCGATAACTCCATCCGGGGAGATGTAAAAATTGAACGTTAACGAACAGCTCCTGCAGACCTTCTACCAGTCCCTCGACCATCGCTCCAGGGCGGCCCTTGACGAGGCGGCGGAAAAGATAATCGCCGCAAAGCTCAGGGGCGGCAAAATCGTAGTGGCCACGGGCAGCGGCCCCAACCTCCACGAAGGGGTAACCACCCTTATCGCCGAACTCATGGACAAGGGAATAGTGGACGGCGTCACCACAAGCTCCGCCGTCATAACCCACGAAATGGCCGGCGCCCTTGACAGAGTGAAAATGTGCAGCGCCGCCGATCTGAACTTTGATCCCAAATACATGCCCCGGAGCGGCGTCTTCGAGTTCACCCAAATGACTGAAGAAGCCTTGGCAGCTATTCGCAAAGAGATGGTCCTGGACGACGACCTGCTGAAGCGGGGAGAGGAGGCCCGGGGTCGCCTTGTCATAAAGGCGGCGGGCAACATGGCCTACCCCATGGGTTTAAGGAGCGAAAACCTGGCCGCCGAAATCCTCGTCTTCTGCAAAACCTTCGGCCTACCCTTCGAAACAGTAGCAGGCTGGGGGGCCGACAGGCGCACTATGACGGGCGTCGGCGCTAGCAAAGACATCCCCGTATTTGTGAGCGTGCCCCAGCTTGTGGGGGGCGGCCACGTGGGCATGGCCATCGGCGACAGCATCTCCCTCTTTGAGCGTTCAGGCCGCATCGCCGCCATGCTGACAGAGGCGGACGTCATCATAGAATCCGCCGTAGCCCTCACCCAGGAGATCCACGACGGCCCCTTCGAATGCTACACGGGCCACGGCATCTGGTCGTGGTGGAAGGGCTACCCTACATTCTCCCTTAAGGACAAAACCATAGTCCGTATCGACCTTGACGAAAACCTGCGAAGGGCCCGCGATCTTGAGACGGGCTCGTCCCTCATCCAAGAGGCCATCGACAAAGGCCTGCCAAAGACCAAAATATCCAAAATCCCCTTCCGCATGGAGATGTCCGCCTTCGCCCGCCACGAGGGCAGCATCCCCGTCATAGGCGATATTGGCGAGGTCTGGCCCGTGCTTGCGTGGAAGGTCTCCCGCGCCCTAGGCGTAGAGCTCGGCTTCATGAGCTACGCCCAGCACACCCCCGAGGGGCAGGCCATGAGGGAGTGGATTGTCGACGAAATCAGGCCCGTGGACCGGGATAAAATCCTTGCCCGGGCGAGGGAACACGAGGTAAGGCCATGAAGGTCCTGGGCATAATCCCGGCCCGGTACGCGTCCACCAGACTCCCCGGCAAGCCCTTGGCTGACATCTGCGGCAAAACACTGGTCAGGCGGGTCTACGAGCGGGCCGCCCTGTCGAAGGCTTTGAACAGCCTGGTCGTGGCCACAGATGACGAGCGCATCATGGAGGAAATAAGGGCCTTCGGCGGCGAGTGCGTCCTCACCTCCCCCGACCACCCCAACGGCACCTGCCGCACCGCTGAGGCCGCCAGGGGCGAGGAGGCCGACATAATAATCAACATTCAGGGAGACGAGCCTTTGCTCGACCCTCTTATGATTGATGAGACCGCCGCCCTGCTGACCAGTGGCGACGCCCCCTCCGCCACCCTGTGTGAACCCGTCCGGGACGAAGAGTCCATCCTCGACCCCAACACGGTTAAAGTGGTAATGGATCGCCAGGGCAACGCACTGTACTTCAGCCGCTCCCCGGTACCCTATCTGCGGGTGAAGGGCGCGGCGCCCGTCTACCGTCACATCGGCATCTACGGCTACCGGAGGGACTTCCTGTTTACCTACGCCGGGCTGCCTCCCACGCCCCTCTCCGAGGCGGAATCCCTGGAGCAGCTGAAAATACTGGAGCACGGCTACAAAATGATGGTAGCCGTAACAAAGGGCCGCTGCGGCCCCAGCGTGGACACCCCGGAGGACCTGGAGAGGGTGCGGGCCATAATTTGCGGGAAGGGAGAAGGAGCGTTCTGACACTCTGTCCGTCCGTTGTTTTTGTATTGAGCGACGGCATAAGAGGCCATCTCTCCCAGTCCAGGGGGGTAGCCGGGTGGATTTCCCGCTTTACGGGGGCCGACGCAGTAGAGTTGGACGCCCCTCGCCTTCACGGCCGGCAGAGGTTTCGCCTGCTCAAGCTAAAGGCCCTCTTCCTGCCAGGCGCGGACAGCGAAGGGGCGGTCAGGTGGCTGAAGCAAGCGGGAGGAGAGGAAATCCTTAACGCGGCCCGAAAAAAATTAAGTGAAAAAAACGCCTCCGCCGGAGACGCCCTTTTTTTATCGGCAGGAAGCGGGGCCGCCCCTTATACATTGGCCCTTGCCAAAGCCCTGGGGCAGAAGTGCTGCACCATAATGACCCCGTCCGTCCCGTCGCCTGCACATTTCGACTTTGCCGTAATACCCGCCCACGACCACCCAAAGGAGGCGTCCAACACCCTGGTAACCCTCGGCGCCCCTAACGCAATCTTCCCAGACGAACTCGAGCGCAGGGGATGGGAGCTCGCCGAAAAATACCCTCCGGGCGAAAAAGTTGCAGAAAAATGGGCCCTGCTTCTCGGCGGAGACGACGAAAACTACCAAATCTCCCGGGAGTGGATCCTCGCCGCCCTGCCCGCCATATTAAAGGCCGCGTCGGTGGCGGGTGCGGAGCTTTACATCACCACCTCCCGCCGCACCTCCCCCGACGCAGAGGACGAACTGGCGGACCTTGTAAAGCACAGCCGCGCAGTAAGAATGCTCCTCCTTGCCTCCAGGGATTCTTTTAACCCCGTGCCCGGCATGCTGGGCCTGTGCTCCCGTGTATTCGTCACAGAGGACTCGGTGTCCATGGTGTCGGAGGCGGTAACTGCGGGGCGCGCCGTCTTCCTGCTCAGGACGGGGCGAAAAAACATGCTGAAAGCCGGCCTCCAGAGGGCAATCGCCCTTCTTGCCGCCGCCCGCCTTCTGCCTAAAAGGTTGCTTTGGGGAATCCCCCGCTTCAACGCCGTCTTTGCCGCCATGAAAAGGGATGGCTTTTTGTACGAAATAGGCTATGATACTGCCGAAGATTACGTAAAAAGAACTCAAACGCCACTCTGCGACGGTCCCCGCCTAAACGAGGCCAAGCGGGCGGCGGAGTGGATTGTGGATCGGTGGGGCAGATCCCGGTGAGCGCCCGCGTCAGGAGGTGGGAGAATGGGGCGGTACGATGAACTGAACCTGAAAAATGTACGCACCTACAGGGCTTCGGACAGAGTTTCCAAAGTCGGGGCCGATACCGTCGCCCGGCCGCCTTCCCCCGGTATTAGCTTCAAAGAATTTCTCAACTGCCTCCCCGACGTCCTTAAGGCCAGGGACATCAAAGCTCTGGCCGGGGCTATAGCATGCGCCAAAAAAAACGCCCGGCCTGTAATCGCTATGTTCGGGGGACACGTGGTAAAGTGCGGGTGCCTGCCCGTGCTTATTGACCTTGCAAAAAACGGCTTTATTACTCACTTCGCCTCCAACGGAGCCTCCGCAATCCACGATGTTGAGCTTGCCGCATGGGGCCAAACTTCCGAGGACGTGGCAGCCCAGCTTGAAGACGGCTCCTTCGGCATGGCCCGGGATACTGCCGAAATTCTAAATACAGCAGCCCGCATAGCATCCGCAGACTGCTTGGGCCTTGGCGAGTCCCTGGGCAGGCTGCTTGAGGAAAGAAAAGTCCCCTTTGGCGAAAACTCCCTGGCCCTTCAAAGTTACAAATTGTCCGTACCCTACACCGTGCACGTTGCCCTGGGAACGGACATTGTCCACCAGCACCCGGACGCCGACGGGGCGGCCATTGGTGACGCGACCCTGAGGGATTTCAGAATCTTCGCCGCATCTGTGGCAAAACTGGAACGGGGCGGAGTGGTGTTAAATATAGGGAGCGCGGTCCTCATGCCTGAAGTTTTCCTGAAGGCCTTGTCCGTTGCCAGAAACCTGGGCCACGGCGTAAAGGACATAACTACCGCAAACCTTGACATGATTCAGCACTACCGCCCCATGGTAAACGTAGTATCAAGGCCCGTTCTTTCAGGAGGGCGGGGATATTCCATCACGGGCCATCATGAAATTATGATTCCGCTGCTTGCGGCAGCCATTTACGAGGAATACGCCTCCTGTGCAGATAAATGAGCCTCCTTTTGAGGGGACAATACAGGGAGAACGGATTATTTTATTATGCTTAAGTCTGACAGCTTTAACCACCTTAAATTTCTGGTAGTCGGCGACGTAATGCTTGACAGGTACCTCGCAGGGGACGTGCACCGCATCTCCCCGGAGGCCCCTGTCCCCGTGCTTTCGGTCCGCAAAAAATGGGAGGCGCCCGGCGGGGCGGCAAACGTAGCGGCAAACCTCGCGGCCCTCGGATGCGTCGTAAACCTGGCAGGCATCACTGGCGTCGACGGGGAAGGCGAGGCCTTGGAAAAGCTGCTCTCCGGGGCGGGTATTAAGCCCTTTTTTGTGAAGACCGACGACCGCCCCACCACGGTAAAGACGCGGATAATCGGCGCAAACCAGCAGATAGTAAGGTTTGACATAGAATCCTACGAACCCGTCCCCGCCGAAGTGGAGGAAGAACTTTGGCAGAACCTAAACAGCCTGCTTGGTTCAGTCAACGGGCTTCTGCTGTCGGACTACGGCAAGGGAGCGCTAAATGGCGGCCTGTGCCAAAGACTAATATCGTCGGCCCTTGAACGCAAACTTCCCGTGTTTGTGGACCCCAAAGGGCTGGACTGGGAGAGGTACCGGGGCGCGACCTGCGTCACCCCAAACGAGGGAGAGTTTTTTGCAGTTGCTGGCGAAGCTCCGGACGACCCGCAAATTTACACACAAAACGCCTTGGAATTAAAGGCCTGCTACGGCATTAAAAATCTTCTTGTCACCAGAGGCGCCAGAGGAATGGCCTTCTTCCCTGAAGAAGGCGAGCCCCGGTTTATCGCAGCTCCTTCGGTCAGGGAGGTCTACGACGTATCCGGCGCCGGAGACACAGTGGCCGCAGTCCTGGCCGCATCGGTTGCATCGGGGCTTTCCTGGGGCGCCGCTGTAATCCTGGCAAACAGGGCGGCGGGTATAGTAATAACAAGGTCCGGTACGTCCCCAGTAACAATCGGGGACTTAACCGGCGGGGATGCCCTCGACCCTAAAATTTGCAGCCTCGAAGAGGCCCTTCGTCGGGCAGGCCGCTGGAAGGAGGAAGGGGATACGGTTGTCTTCACCAACGGCTGCTTCGACCTGCTGCATCCCGGCCACATCCGCGTCCTTCGCCAGGCGGCCAGGGAGGGAACGAGGCTTGTGGTAGGCCTCAACTCCGACCGGTCCGTCCGCCGCCTCAAGGGGCAAGACAGGCCCGTTTTGGCCCAGGGCGACCGGGCCGCCATCATCGCCGCCCTGGACTGTGTGGACATGGTAGTAATTTTTGATGAAGACACCCCCGAAAATTTAATCCGCGCACTCGCGCCCTCCGTGCTGGTCAAAGGGGGGGACTACGCCCCCGAAGAGGTAGTCGGGGGAGACTTTGTTATAGAAAAGGGAGGCAAGGTAGTCATCGTGCCCCTGCTTGAGGGAAAGAGCACCACGTCCATAATCCAATCCCTGGAAAAAGGCGGCAGGGACCGTGCCTGAAAAACAACCCACACCGGACAGGAGTGAGTTCAGCGTGAAGATCATACACATCCTCCCGGAGCTTGAAGAGGGCGGCGTAGAGCGTCATGTCCTCTGGCTCGCCGGAGAGCAGGCCTCCAGGGGCTATAAAGTAACCGTTATCTCCTCCGGCGGAAAGATGGTCCCCCTCCTAAGGGACGGAGTTAATCATCTGACCCTCCCCGTAGACGTAAAAAACCCGCTGACGGCCTTTTTAACCGCCCGAAAAATCGCGCAGTTTGCTAAAAATGAAGGCATCCAGCTTCTGCATGCCCACTCAAGGGTCCCGGCGTGGATTGCCGAATGGGCGGCGGCCAAGGCTAAAATTCCTTATATCGTCACCGCCCACGTAGTCTTCGGAAATAAACGCCCCTGGATCTACCGCCCCTACAGAAAGGCCGCGCAGGTCATCTGCGTCAGCGAGGCGGTGGAACAGGGCATGGCCTCCTGCTTCAGCGGCAACACTAAAGTAATATTAAACGGAATGCCTGATGTCAGTCTCAAATGGTCGGCCCCCGGCGGACCAACTATTCGTTTCCTTTTTATCGGCCGCCTGTCCCCTGTAAAAGGCATTCAGGATATTATAGAAATCCTGCCTTCCCTGAAGGAGGACTGGACCCTTGATATAGTTGGCGACGGCCCCCTTTACCCGTCCCTTCTTGGCAGGGTGCAGGAGCTTGGCCTTGGGGACAGGGTTTTCCTCCGCGGTTTCAGGGACGACACAGACGACTGGCTCGCCCAGTGCTCCTGCCTGCTCTTCCCCTCCTACACCGAGGGCATGCCCCTTACATTGGCCCGGGCGGTTCAGATGAATGTACCGGCGCTGGCCTCCCACATACCGCCAGTGGCGGAAATGGCGCTGAGCGGAGAAAACCTCCTTCCGCCGGGGGAAAAGACTGTTTGGAAAGAGGCCATACAGGCCTTTATTGACGGCCGCTTTGCACTACCCCGTTTCGCCCCTGACAGAATTCCTACTGTAACGGGCATGGCGGACCAGGTGGAAGATGTGTACCTGAAAGTTCTTGGGGAGGATGCAATCTCATGAAAATCCTGCACTATGTCGACGAGGCAAATCTAGCCTGGGGTCGCCCCTGGATGCAGCTCATCCTGACCCTTGAGAAAAACGGCTTTGCCAACACGGTGCTTTGCCCTCCGGGGGGTATTCTCTCGGGCTTTCTGAAGGAGCATTCAGTCCCTGCCATCTACGCAAATGCGCCCCTGCCCTGGCTCCCGCCCCTGTGCCATGAGGTGGGGTGGGCGATTAAAAGGGCGGCCCCCGACATAATCCACACCCGCCTCTCCTCGGCGGCAAAAATTGGCGGCTACTGGGGTAAAAAACTTGCCGTCCCCGTTATATCCACCATTGACAAGTACCCCAAGCTCAAGTACTACAAAAACACTAATGTGGCGGTGGGGTGCTCAAGCGCCGTCACCAGTCACATGATAGAAGCCGGATTCCCCGAAGAGCAGACCGTCACCATCCATAACCCTGTGGACGGCGACTTTTACCGCTTTAATCAGGATGAAAGGGAAAGCTTCAGGGCAAGGGCAGGGGTAGGGCCGGAGGAGACTGTGCTTCTTGGCCTGGGCCGATTCATCGACTGGAAGGCCTTCGACCTGCTTATTAAAGCCTGTTCCTCAATAAAGCATCTGCCTGACTGGCGGCTCTGGCTTGTGGGCGACGGCCCCGACCGTCAAAAGCTGGAGTCCATGGCGGACCGGTTGGGTTTAAGGGATAAGGCCACCTTCTGGGGATTTGCCACCGACATTCGTCCCTTTTTATGGGCCTCGGACCTCTTTATCCAGCCCTCCAACAAGCCCGAGGGCTTCAGCCTCGCCATTCTCGAGGCCATGGCTGCGGGCCTGCCTGCGGCGGCGACAACCATCGGCGGGACCCTGGACCTGCTCGACG
>JAAYQT010000119.1 GCA_012519165.1 Synergistaceae bacterium | reverse complement strand
GGCAAAAAAATCCATATCCCTTACAGTAAGGCCAAAGGCGCCCAGAAAGGACTCCACCAGGCCGGGAAGAAGAGCTGCCTGCGACTTGCCAAGCTCTGCGTTAAACTCCCCCCTGTTTTTGCCCTCCTCCGACAGGCCTATGGTAGTCCACTTCATATTGGTGCAGTCTATTGAAAGTATTCTGGGGTTCATGGCGGAAAATTCTCCTCGATAATTTTTCGCAAAGGAGCCAAAAGAAGTTCCCCCTTTGCATTTTTAGGAGTAAAGGTGAAAACGCGCCTATCAGGACAGTTGTAAACATCGGGCGCAGAAATATTAATTTCCAACAGAGGCCTGTGTGAAAAAAAATGAGCCCTCTCTGACCACTCCACAAAAAGGATTGAACCTTCGACCTCCTCCCCCGCCAGGTCGAGGTCCTCCACTTCTCTCTCCTCAAGACGGTAAAGGTCGGAGTGGACTATCTCTTTGTCCCCGGCTTCATACCGGTTAACAAGGGTAAAGCTTGGGCTGCGCACCCTGGTAAATCCAAGTTCTTCGCAAAAGCTGCGGACGAAGGCCGTCTTCCCTGCCCCAAGCCCCCCTGTGAGGAGGATGGTAAAACCCCCGGAGAGTTCCCGGGCCAGCAGCGCCGCAATGCGTCCTGTCTCCTCCTCCGACGAGGAGGAGGCGCGGAACATTTGGTTGGGTTTGGAGGAGCGGTCACACATCGCGGTTCTTCTTCCTCTTTTGCCTTGCGGAAATAACAAAAAATATTAAAATACCGAAAGCAATAAAAATAAAGGATAAAATCATTGAGGCCACTGGTAGTTCTCCGCCCATTTGCCTGGCCCCGAACATCCAAAACATAGCCAGGAGGAAGCCGCCCACTGTATAGCCCAGGCCCCTTCGCCGAATTCGTTCCGTCTTTTCGATCTCTTTTTGCCAGTCAACCCTTCTTTTTCTCAAGTCCTTAAACTCCTTATTGCGTTAAGTATCACCGTAATTTCATCCGCCAGCTCTTCTGCCAGAATGCCGTCAGGACCGAACCTGGAGCCAAGGGCCGCCCCTGCCATACCGTGAACCCGGGCCCCCATCGCCGCGCTTTCAAAAAGGGGCAGTCCGCCGGCGGCAAAGGCGGCAATAACCCCGCACAAAACATCCCCGGAGCCGGGAATGGCCAGCGCCCGGTTTGCCTGGCCCATTAAGACGGCCCTTTGGCCGTCGTCAACAATGCTTCCGGCCCCCTTCAAAATCGTTGTACCCCACTTTTCACCAATCCTTCGGGCAGCGGCGGGACGATCCTTTCTGATTTGGCCGGCAGAAACACCAAGAAGCATGGCCGCCTCTCCCTCATGAGGGGTGAGAACCGTATGCTCTTTCTCAAGCCTGCCCATGCCGCGAGCCAGCCAGTAAAGACCGTCGCCGTCGATGATAACATTTTTGCGCCAGAGCTCCGTTACCAGTGAAAAAACTTCCCCGGCCCTGTCCGACCGCCCCAGACCCGGCCCCAGAACAAGACAGTCGGCCTTATCGCCCCAGTCGTCAAAAACTTGCTTAATTCTGCCCCGGTCGCCGTCGAAAAGACCGTTTACCACAATGGCTTCAGGGAGGGAGCAGGCGCAGGCAGCGCACACGACTTCGTCGGAAAAAAGAACGCCGTATCCTCCGCCGGACCGTAAAAAAGCGTGCAGAGTCAGTATGGGAGCGCCTCTGTACATGGAGCTGCCGCCCACAACGACAACTCCCCCTCTGTCGCCCTTGTGAATACCATGGCCATAGCTCGGGAGAAGCTTCCAGTTGTCTTCTTTAGCAAAACTATCTGCTTCGGGGCAGAAAACCCCGCTTCCCTCTATTGCCACCACTGCCGCCGCAAAATTACCGTCGTGGGTGATGGAAAGCAGCGGAACGCCCCTCTTGTGAGCGGGTATTAAAGAGGCCACCTCATCGCTCATTTTAATTAGGGGGACCGAGCCGGTACGCTCAACCCACACTCCGCCAAAGGCCGCTGAATACATGTTAACGCCGGAAGCCTTGCAGAAAGCCTCACGGGCGGCAAAACTCCCAGCCAGGTGGAGGGCCGGAGCGGTCTTTGAAAAGGCATATTCGGCCTCGGAAGGATGAAACACCCGCTTCACAAAATGATCGGACCGAATGGCCCGTTTCATTCTCTCCACGCTGCAAAGGTCAATTCCCAACCCTACAATCACGGCAAACCTCCCGCACTTTTGATTAATTTATACCACAAAGGGACGAGGACCGGTATTGCGGAATTAGAGCGTGGGAAGTTGAATGGCGGAGGGACGGGGATAACCCTGAAAAAAGGTGAAATTCTTGGGGCATGAGCGCCTGTGTCGTTCCGAACGAACGCAGTGAGGAGGGACCCGGGTTGGGGGTTTTAGGGTCGCATATGCCAGGCCCAGATCCCTCCTCGCAAAAACCGCTCGTTCGGGATGACAAGATAGGATGACAAATATCGACCACCCGTTTGCGGTAGCTGAAATCAGTTAGCCCGCTCTATCACAAGTTTATCCAGTTCTTTGCGGGTGATGCCCGTGTAATTCAGGATTTTTTCCCGGGGCTCTCCCTCGGAGAGCATTTTGGCGGCCATGACCAAAGCTCTTTTCTTCTCGCCTTCTTTTATACCTTCTTTTATGCCTTCTTTTCTGGCCTTCTCCATTACTCTTTCCTCAAGTGCGCTTAACAGCATCGATTTCCCCTCCTTTTGACGCTGCTCATTGAATGCGTCGTATTCTTTCTGCAGCTGGATTT
>JAAYQT010000008.1 GCA_012519165.1 Synergistaceae bacterium | reverse complement strand
GCCGACTGGGAGATAAACCGTCCCTGGGTGGGAGTGGTTAACCCCTATAACGCAATTATCCCCGGCCATGTCCACCTGAACAGAATAACCGAGGGAGTAAAGTCGGCCGTATATGCCTTTGGAGGGTTCCCGCTGGAGTTCCCGGTAATAGGCGTGTGCGACGGCATTGCCATGAACCACGAGGGGATGAAGTTCTCCCTCCCCAGCAGGGAGCTTATTATGGACTCCATCGAGGTCATGGTTCGGGCCCACGCCCTGGACGCCCTTGTGCTGGTTACCAACTGCGACAAGATAATCCCGGGAATGGCCATGGCGACCCTCTCCCTGAATATCCCCACGGTAATGGTAAGCGGCGGCCCCATGCTGGCCGGCGTGGCCGGCGGCAGGGACGTGGACCTCAGCGACATATTCGAGGCCGTGGGCAAGAGGGTAGCCGGTATCATCGACGACGAAGAGCTCCGGGAGGTGGAGGACCTTACCTGCCCCACCTGCGGCTCCTGCGCGGGCATGTTCACCGCCAACACCATGAACTGCATGATGGAGGCCCTGGGCTTAGCCCTCCCCGGAAACGGCACAATCCCGGCGGTCTACTCCGCCAGGGACAGGCTCGCCAAAGAGGCGGGCCGCCATGTGATGATGCTGGTCGAGAAGAACATACGTCCAAGGGACATCATGACTAAAGAGGCCTTTGCCAACGCCCTGGCGGTTGACATGGCCCTGGGCGGGTCCACCAATACAGCGCTCCACCTCCCCGCCCTCGCCCACTCCGCAGGGCTGAGCCTCACCCTGGACGACTTTGAAAGGGCAAGCGTGAAGACCCCCCATATCTGCAGCATGAGCCCCGGGGGCAGGCATCACATCCAGGATCTCTGGGCGGCGGGGGGAGTGCAGGCGGTCATGTCCGTCCTTCTCAAGGGAGGCCTGATTGACGGCTCGCCCATTACGGCCACCGGCAAAACCGTGGCTGAAAACCTGGAGAAGGTGCGGTACGTGAACGAAGAGGTAATCCGCCCCCTGGACAACCCCTACCATGCCCAGGGCGGCATTGCGGTCCTTAAGGGAAATCTGGCCCCCGAGGGCAGCGTGGTGAAGCAGTCGGCGGTAGACCCCTCCATGCTCGTCCACTCCGGCCCGGCCAGGGTCTTCGACTGCGAGGAGTCGGCAAGCGAGGCAATCCTTGGCCGCAAAATCAACCACGGCGACGTGGTGGTAATCCGTTACGAGGGCCCCAAGGGCGGCCCCGGAATGAGGGAGATGCTGGGTCCCACCTCCGCACTGGCCGGCATGGGCATGGATAAGACCGTGGCCCTCATCACCGACGGCCGGTTCTCCGGCGCGTCCAGAGGGGCGTCCATAGGCCACGTATCTCCCGAGGCTGCGGCCGGCGGCAATATAGGCCTTGTAAGGGAAGGGGATACCATCGAGATAGACATCCCGAAGCGCTCCCTGCGCCTCGCCGTTCCTGAAGAAGAGCTCGAAAAGAGGCGGGCGGGCTGGAAACCGGTAGAAAACGACGCGGACAGCTCCTTCCTCGAAAGGTACCGTTCTTTTGTAACCTCCGGCTCCGAGGGAGCGGTCTTCAGGGATAAATAGTACAAAAAAAGAGCAGGGGCCCGCGGGTCCCTGCTCTTCCGGCTTAACCGGACTAACCGCCGGGGCCTCTACCCAAGGGCCTTAACAAGGGCTTCGCCGAAAAAGGGAAGGTCGGCGGGGGTCCTGCTGGTAACAAGCTTTCCCGACACTACCACCGGTTCGTCTACCCAGTCGGCTCCGGCGAGGACCATGTCGTCCTTTATGCTTACGAAGGACGTGGCCTTAACTCCCTTTAAAATCCCCGCCGACACGAGGACGCTGCCTCCGTGGCAGATGGCGGCCACAACGCCCCCGGACCCGCTTACTGCCCGGACGAAATCCACTATGGATTTATGGGTACGGAGCCTGTCCGGCGCCCAACCGCCCGGTACCACCACCCCCGCCACATCGGAGGGGGACAGGTCCTGCGGGGAGCAGGTGGCTTTAATCGGGTTGCCCATCTTGCCCATGTAGGTTTTACCAGTCTCAGGCCCTACTGCCACGGGCTCAAAACCCGCCTCCTGGAGGCGGTAGAAGGGGTACCAGAACTCGAAGTCGTGCACGTTGTCTTCCACTAGAACAGCAACTTTTTTTGACATATGGATCACTCCTTTTCTATCCGTGAGGGCCTTGAATTTGAAAGAACCCGGATAAAGTTTAGCATAAAAAACCAATGAACAGGGAGGAGACGCCCCTTGACGCCAAGAGATAACCAGACCATTGCCGCCATCCTCGGAAGGCGGAGTATCAGGAAGTTTACCAGTGACCCGGTTCCCGGGGATATTAAACGCATCTTGCTGGAGTGCGCCTTTGCAGCCCCTTCCGCCCACGGCCGCAGGCCCTGCGAATTTATAGTCATAGAGGACAGGGCCGTCCTTGACGACCTGGCGGAGGCCCACGACTCGGGAAAGATGCTGCGGCAGTCGCCCCTGGCAATTGCGGTCTGCGCCCAAAAAGAAGGCTACCCCGAGGGGGACCGGGCGTGGGTCGAGGACTGCGCCGCCGCCATGGAGAACATCCTCATCGCCGCCAGGGCGCTTGGGCTTGAGGGGGTCTGGCTTAAAGTGATGGACAGACATCCCAGGAACGAGAAGATCAGGCCCGTACTGGCCGTCCCCCCGTCGGTGGAAGTGGTTGCCATCGCCGCCCTGGGCAAAGGCGCGGAGGAAAAAACGCCCCATGAGGGACTGGACGAGAAAAAAATCCACAGCAACCGGTGGTAAAAAGTCCCCCGCCGCAAGCAGCGGCCAATCCGGACCCCGGCCGTGTTATAATTAACAGGTTGGGCCGCAGGCAGCAAACCCGCGACTTTCGATCGGCCCCGGAGGTAGTTTAGACATATGGATGGAAAACAGGAAGAGATTGTCTTCGGTAAAGTACTGCCCCTTCCCCTCGTAGAGGAGATAAAGAACAGCTATCTCGACTACGCCATGAGCGTAATCGTGGGAAGGGCCCTGCCCGACGTAAGGGACGGGCTGAAACCGGTTCAGCGGCGGATCTTGTACGCCATGATGGAGCTCGGGCTTCGCTCGGGATCGTCTTACAAGAAGTCCGCCAGGGTGGTGGGCGAAACCATGGGCAAGTACCACCCCCACGGAGACTCGGCCATTTACGAGACCATGGTTAGAATGGCCCAGGACTTCAGCATGAGATACCCCCTGGTGGACGGCCAGGGCAACTTCGGCTCCATAGACGGCGACCCGGCGGCGGCCATGAGGTACACTGAGGCCAGGCTGCGGGAGGCAGGGGAGTTCATGCTTGCCGACATCGACGAGGAGACGGTGGACTGGGGCCCCAACTTCGACGAATCCCTCAGGGAGCCGCTGTGCCTTCCTTCGCTGGTTCCAAACCTCCTGGTCAATGGCAGCTCGGGAATTGCCGTGGGAATGGCCACCAATATCCCCCCCCACAACCTCTCCGAGGTAGCAGACGCCCTGATGTACATGATAGATTCCGACGGCGAATGGGAGTTCGGCGAGATATTCGCCAGACTGCCGGGGCCGGACTTTCCCACCGGAGGCATTATCCTGGGCAGGGACGGCATAATCGACGCGTACAGGACAGGTCGTGGAAAGATCACCCTCCGGGGAAAGGTCCTCACCGAGGAGGGCAAAAGAGGGAAGACTTCGGTGGTCATCACCGAGATACCCTACATGGTTAACAAGACGTCCCTCCTGGAGAATATGGCAAACTGCGTCCAGGAGAAGTACATAGACGGAGTGGCCGACATCAGGGACGAATCGGACAGGGACGGCCTGCGCATAGTCCTGGAGCTTACCAGGGACGGCGACCCGGAGCTTGTCACCAGGCAGCTCTACCGTAGAACCCAGCTCCAGACCACCTTTGGGGTTATCAACCTGGCCCTGGTGAAAAACCACCCCGTAGAGCTTCCCGTCACCGATATGCTCTCCCACTTCCTGGACCACCGGAGGGAAGTGGTTCGCCGCAGAACCCAGTTCAGGCTGGACAAGGCCCTGGCCAGGGCTCACATCGTGGAAGGGCTCGTAAAGGCCCTGGATATAATCGACGAGGTGATTGCCCTCATCAGGAGTGCAAGAACCGCCCAGGAGGCAAAAGAGGGGCTTGTATCCAGGCTCGGCTTTACCGACATACAGGCCCAGGCAATTCTTGACATGAGGCTTCAGCGCCTTACCGGCCTGGAGCGGGAGAAGCTTGAGACGGAACTGGCGGCTCTTTTTGCCGACATAGAACGGTTCAGGACCATCCTAGGCAGTCCCAGGGCCCTTGACGGAGTTATCAGCGAAGAACTTTCGGAGGTAAAACGCAAGTTCGGCGATGAACGAAAGACCCAGATTCTGGACAAGTACGAAGAGGTAGTGGAAGAGGACCTCATCCCCGAAAACGACATAGTCGTCATGCTCTCAAAGGACGGCTACATGAGGAGAAAAGACCTGGACGAATACTCCCCCCAGGCCCGGGGCGGCAAGGGCAGGAAGGGCACGGGCCTTCAGAGCGAAGATGAAATTGCCCTGGTGGCGGTGACCAACACCCACAAGGACATCTACCTCTTTACATCGTCAGGCCGGGCTCTTGCCATCAGGGGGCACATGATCCCCGAATCCAAAACGGGGAAAGGCAGGCTTATCGGCAGGCTTGTTCCCCTGGACGAAGGCGAGCAGGTAGTCTCCATGTACGGCAGAAGCCTGGAGGGCATGAGCTACGTCTTCTTTATAACGAAAAAGGGAATCTCCAAGCGGCTTCCCCTGTCAGAGATAGAGCGCCTAAACCGCGCAGGACGAAGGGTCCTCAACCTCGACGAAGGGGACGAGATAGCCCAGGTCAGAATAACCTCAGGCGAGGACGAACTACTGATAACCACGGCGGGAGGCCAGGGGCTCCGGATTTCGGAGAAGGAGTTCAGACCCATGGGCCGGGCCGCCCGGGGAGTGATTGGCATAAGGCTCTCCGACGGCGACAAGGTTATCAGCTGCGAGGTGGTCACCGAAGGCCGGCTGGCCCTTGTAATCAGCGAACGGGGAGTGGCCAAACGGACAAAGTTTGACGAGTTCGCCCTCAGGCACAGGGGGGGCATGGGCGTCAAGGCCATGAACGTGGGGGAGAAGACTGGGCTTCTCGTGGGATGCCGGGCGGTGGCCGACGATGAGGAAATTATGGCCATAACCTCCAGGGGCAGGATTATAAGGGTGGCTGTTAAGGAGATCCCCGTGCTGAGCAGAACCGCCATGGGAAGCATTACCGTGCGGCTTGACGAGGGCGATTCAGTCGCCGACGTCAGCGTGGTAAGCCCCGACGAATGCGGGGAGGAGTAGCCGGAGTTGAAGATTGCCCGAGACGGCTACCACTTAATCGGCTTCGTATTCTTCATGTTTGTGGGGAGCCTTTTTTTCTCCCCTCCCGTTGCCTTCTTCCTGATCCCGCTGCTGGGCCTGGCGGTCTGGTTTTTCCGGGACCCGGAGAGGGAGCCCGACGGGCCGGGGTTTGTCTCTCCCGCCGACGGAAAGATAGTGGAGGTCTTTATGACAACCCACCCCTTCACGGGGAGCGCCCTTAAGATAGGCATCTTTATGAACCCCCTGGACGTTCACGTCAACCGGGCGCCTGAAGGCGGCAGGGTGGAGTGGCTTGAGTACGTCCCGGGGAAGAAGCTGCCCGCCTTCAGGCCCAAGGCCTCGGAGCTTAACGAAAGAATGTACGTCGGCCTGGAGACCGGCCATGGGCCGGTGTTGCTGGTGCAGATAGCGGGCTTCCTCGCTAGGCGGATTGTGTGCCGCCTCCGCAAAGGCGACCGGCTTGAGCGGGGGGAGCGGTTCGGCATGATTAAGCTGGGGTCGAAGGTGGACGTCTACCTTCCCCCGGAGTTTCAGCCGAGGGTAAAGCCGGGCGACAGGGTTTATGCCGGGAGAACGGTTCTGGGAGGGATGTCTGTTGAAGAGTAGCAGAAAGAGGGAGCGGCTTCCGTTCCGGAAGATAGCCCCCAACATGGTAACAAGCGGCAATCTGCTGTGCGGCATGATGTCCCTGATGCTTCTTTTCAGCGGCAGGCCCGTTCCGGCGGCCTGGATGGTCTTTATCGCGGTCTTCTTTGATATGATGGACGGCAAGGTGGCCAGGAGCCTCGGCGGGGGCACCAGGTTCGGCCTGGAATTTGACAGCCTGGCGGACCTGGTGAGCTTTGGGGTGGCGCCTGCCATGATAATTTACTCTTCTTACGCCGGGGCCCTGGGAGTCTGGGGCGCCCTTGCAGGGGCCTATTTTGCCCTCTGCGGGGCCCTCCGGCTGGCGAGATTCAATGTAATCCACATGCCCGGCCCCTTCCAGGGGCTGCCCATCCCGGCGGGGGGGCTTTTTTTGGCGTCCTTCGTCCTGGCGGGCGTCCCCCTCCACCCGGCGGCAGCAGCAGCGGTATGCGTTGCCGCGGGCTCGCTTATGATCTCAAGCATACCCTACGGCAACCTGAAGGGCCTTGAAGAAGCAGGCGCCGACCGGAAAAAATCCCTCCTTCTCGGTGCAATTATCGCGGCGGGGTTTGTATCCCTTAAATCGGGCGCCCCCCTGGCCGCTATAACCATATACGTATTCAGCGGCCCCTTGAGGTTCGACTGGGGAAAGTGGCTTTCCAGGGAAAAAGATGAGGAGGCCGCCGACAAGAAGATCTAGATTTCTATTAAAGTAATCGCAACCGAATAGCGGGGGAGCTCACGCGGGCTGAGAGGAGGGTTTACCGCCCTCGACCCCTGACCTGATCCGGGTAATGCCGGCGTAGGGAGCGTCCTGACCTTGGGCATTTCGAGGAAGGGCATAAATAGACAGGAGACCCGCCCCCGGCGGGTCTCCTGTAATTTTACGGAGGTGGTAGTGTGAGCATTTACAGAGGAATAGCGGTTTCGATTGCCGGGAGCGATTCCGGGGGAGGAGCGGGCATACAGGCGGATCTGAAAACCTGCGCGGCTTTAAAGGTCTTCGGGATGACCGTTATAACCGCCCTTACCGCCCAGAACAGCCGGGAGGTTAGTTCTGTCTGGAATACCCCCCGGGAGATGGTGCGGGCCCAAATGGACGCCCTGTGGTCGGACTTCCCCGTTGGGGCCGCCAAGACGGGGATGCTCTCCCTTCCGGAGACAATCTCCGAAGCAGCCGAGGGGCTTAGGAGATGGAAAGTGGAAAAATTGGTGGTGGACCCGGTTATGGTGGCTCAAAGCGGGGCCGTCCTCATAAGCGGAGAGGCGGTGGAAACGTTAAAAAAAGAGCTGCTCCCCCTCTCCCTCCTGGTAACTCCCAACATACCGGAGGCTGAAAAACTTACGGGAATGGAGATAAAATCCCTGGAGGATATGGAAAAAGCCGCCGAAATTTTAGGCCGCTCCGGGCCGAAAGCCGTGCTGCTTAAGGGCGGACACATGCTGCAGAGCGACACGGCCACGGACGTATTCTGGTACAGGGACAGGACCGTAAGGTTCACAGGCTCCCGCATCTTTACCGATAACACCCACGGCACGGGCTGCACCCTCAGCGCGGCCATCACTGCAGAACTTGCGGCGGGGGCGGACCTCGAAACGGCAGTGGAGCGGGGGAGGCAATACCTACGCATGGCGCTTGAGGCGTCCTTCCAGCCCGGTTCGGGGTGGGGACCCCTGGGACACGCAGTGAGGGCGCCGTGGCTGGAAGATTAATCCTCGGGGAGACAACTCCGCGCCGCTGGGCTGAGGCTTTGGCCCGGTTAAAGAAAACCAGGCCGCTGGTCTACACCATAACTAACTTTGTCTCCGCTCCCCTTCAGGCCGCCGGTACCGCCGCCATTGGAGCATCGCCCGTCATGTCCCGCTGCCCCCGGGAAGCGGGCGAGCTGGCGGAAGCGGCATCGTCCCTTGTAGTAAACACAGGGACTCCCGATGACGAGGGGATTAGGGCAATGGAGACCGCCCTGCCTGCCGGGAAGAATATTGTCTTCGACCCTGTGGGCTACGGCGCTTCCCTTTCCAGAAGAACCCTTGTGGACAGGCTGCTGCCCATGTGCTCCCCTGCCGTTATAAAGGGCAACTACGGGGAGACAGGCATGCTGGCGGGGGGGGAGAGGGCGGTCCGGGGGGTGGATTCGACTGCCAAAGCCCCGCCGGAACCATCCCGCATGGGCGCCCTCGCCCAAAAATGGGGGGCCCTGGTTTGTGCTACGGGAGAGACTGATATATTCTGCGACGGGCTTACTGCCCTTTCCGTATCGGGGGGCAGCCGTTATATGGGCAAAATTTCAGGAGGGGGGTGCCTCCTGGGCTCCCTCATGGGCGCCCTAATCCCCGAAGATACAGCCTCGGGGGCAGTGGCGGCGTCTGTGCTGCTGAGAGTGGCGGGCGAGAGAGCGGAGAGAAAAGCGTCCGGCCCCGGCTCCTTTATAGTCTGTCTCCTGGACGAACTGGCGGAGGTGACTCCGGAGGATTTGGCAGGCCAGGGGGAGCGGGTAAGAAAAATTTGGGAGGTAAATCAATGAATTGGGATCTTAAAAAAGCCCTGAAGCTCTACGTAGTACTGGACAGAAAACTGGGCGCCCCGCGAAGCCTGGAGGAACAGGCCGGGGAGGCCATTGAGGGCGGCGCAACCATGATACAGCTAAGGGATAAAGAGCTGGGCGGCAGGGAGCTTTACGAGGCGGCCCTTAATCTTTCCGCTCTTTGCAGAAGGGCGGGGGCGGTATTCATTGTTAACGACCGCCTTGACATTGCCCTGGCCTCGGGCGCGGACGGAGTTCACCTGGGCGCGGAGGACCTGCCCGTCAGGGCGGCCCGCAGCCTTGTCCCGGGGGGCTTTATTATCGGCGCCTCCGCCCATTCGGTGGAGGAGGCCAGGGTCGCTGAAGCCGAGGGAGCCCACTACGCAGGGATAGGGGCCGTCTTCCCGACGGGAACCAAGGGGAGCGCAGTGGTGATAGGCCTTGGCGGACTCAGGGAAATCCGGTCGGCGCTGTCCATCCCCGCAGTTGCCATAGGCGGCATCAGCGAAGATAACGCGGAAGATGTAATGGCCGCCGGGGCGGACGGAATCGCGGTGGCCTCGGCGGTGGTGGCGCGGGAGGATATTGCGGGCGCCGCAGCAAGGCTGGCTCAAAAGTTGAAAATTTAACATAAAGCGGGGGCCGCTGAAAATTTCGGAGGCTCCCGCTTTTTTAGTTTTCCTGTTGTCCACGCCCTTTAATGGTCATAAATTTCAAGAACCCTCGCCAGGGGCGTTTTTTGCAGTATATGAACCAGGGCCATGCCTATCAGTGCGCCTGGTCCGCTGCTGATTAGAAATGCGCCGGCCAGCGCGCTAAACCCCGCTCCCGTACCCATGGCCGGACCCAGTATCCAGGCGGAAATAGCCGCCCCTAAAATCCCCGTACCAAAGGGCTCCGCCAGGGCCGCCGCCGGTCTTTTAAAGCGTCTGAAGGCCAGTCCCGCAGCAATGGCGCCGGGAATGCTTCCGGGAAAGGCAAATATGGTGCCGGTACCGGCCATATTGCGGAGGAGACTTGTAATAAAGGCCGCAACTGCGGCCCACCACGGCCCAAGGATAGCTCCCGCCAAAACGTTTGCCGTGTGTTGAAAGGGGTAGCACCTTGTAGGTCCCACGGGGAAGGATACTCCTGAAAGAAGAAGGGACGCTGCGGCCAGCAGCCCGGTAAGGGCCATTTTTCTTAAATGCAGCCGGCTGTTCCCCGCCGGTTTTGATTTGAAACGAACGCTCATTCCCAGCCTCCTCCTTTGAGGGAAAAATTTATAAAAGCCGGCCAGGGGAGAGCTCCGCTGAGAAAAAATCCCCCGGCCGGGCCGGGGGAGGAAGGTTTTCCGTCAGAAAAATTATTGCCGGAAGCGCACTTCCCTTCGCCGGCATTACCCGGATCAGGTTCCAGGGGTCGGAGCCTGCAAGCTCCCTCTCAGCCGATCTTCACCGACTCCCCCAGTTGCTCGTATATTAAAATACACCTGCGGCCGGGGTTTGTCAAAACTAATTTGGCGTACGAACCGGAGGATTATCCCGAGGCCCGGCCCCATCCGTTTGAAAAGAGGAGGCAAAGCGGGGATAATTCTTTTATAAGAAGGAGGGGGGGAGTAATAATGAAGTATGAACTCGCGAAAGCGCCGGGAAGTTTTGGTGATAAAGAGGTCCTTCTACACTATTTTACGCCGGAGAAGGGAGGCCTTGGCCCTGCAGTACTGATATTGCACGGGGTGCACGGCCGCGCCTGCCCGGGGGAGGGGAACAAGTACGGTTTTCTCGCCGGGGAACTGGCGTCAAAGGGGTACGACGTTTGCATTGCCGAAAGCTCCCGTCTCAGACGGGATAAAGAATCCTTCGATGACCGTTCCGAATGGGCTTTTGCCGCCTTCCGGGGAAAGACCTTCGCCATGGAGCTTTTTGACGCCTGTTCGGCCCTGCGCAGCTTCAGGGAAAAGTATCCGGGAAGCAGAGCCGTTCTTTGGGGTTTCTCCCTGGGAGGAATAATAGGCGCGCTGATCGCCGGAAAAAAAGCGGCCGAAATTGTCAGCCGGGCGGGGCTTCAGTCTCCCGCCGATATTGGCCTGGAAGGACTGGTAGTATCGGGAAGCGGCGACGAACTAAGGCCCGAGGCTGAGCTAAGCCTTCGTCTGCCCGTTCTTGATTCCCTCTGCCACAGAAGCGAACTGCATGAAGCCGCATCCCGGGCCTATCTTGACTTTGCCCTCTTTTTTTACGGGACGCTTGACGAATCCTTCAGCGAGGCCTCGTCAAGGCGAATTTTTGACCGGCTTCCCCTGGATGCGGGCCGTAAGGAGTTCTGCATTATCGACGGCGCGGATCACCCCTTCAGAAACAAAAACGGAGCGCCGTCCGCAGCGCCCCTTATGGCGATGCTGGCTAAAACCACGGAGACGTTGGGGAGATATTAAAAAAATCCAGGATTCCGGGGCCGAACAGAAGGGTTAAAAGACCGCCAAAAGCCAGAAAGGGTACCAGGGGGAGGGAGTCCTTCCGCTTGATTTTTCCCGCCGCCAGCAGGACCAGGGAGAAGACTCCCCCGGTCATGAAGCCGAGGTAGAGGGTCAGGAGGGCAAACTTCCATCCGACAATTACTCCCGTGCCGGCCGCCAGGGTGGCGTCCCCCCAGCCCATGCCCCCCTTTGACGCCGCAATGATCACGGCAATAACCGCGAACCCGGCCGTCCCGCCCAAAACTCCGTCCAGAAGGGAGCCCCCGCCGGGCAGAAGCCTTAAAATAAGACCGACTGCTCCCATAACGCAGGGAAAAACATCAAAGACGTAGCCATCTTCAATGTCCGTCAGGGCGTTAAGAAACAGGCCGAAGGAGGCCGTCATGCCCGCCGCCAGGGCAGCCGACGGGCCCCACCTCCAGGCCAGAAGTCCTGCGGTCGCCGCGCCCAAAAGCTCGACCGCCAGGTATCTTGGAGGAATGGAACTTTTGCAGCAGCGGCACTTCCCCTTAAGGACAAGCCAGGAGACCACCGGGATGAGCTCCTTCCAGCCCAGGG
>JAAYQT010000118.1 GCA_012519165.1 Synergistaceae bacterium | reverse complement strand
TGGCGGACGTACCCCGCCATGTTTTTAACAAAACGGGCCAGGACGGGGTCGGGAAAGCCTTCTTTAAAGTGTTCCTTCGACGGGATTCCGTTCTTTGCCCCGGCCCACAAAAAGGAGGAGAACCCGTCCCCCTCTTCGTGAAACAGGCTGAACCCCAGCAAAGCCGCCGCCGCCGCAGTTCTGGCGGTGTCGTACCACCTTGCCGGGCATACCGAGGCCAGTTTTCTGGTGATGCCGGAGCTTTTGAGGTCCGCCCCTCCCTTTCCCGCCGTCGCAGGCACCGAGAGCTCCCCGCCGAAGACCTCCGCTTCCTCCCCGGAGAGGGGAAAGAAGGGCCGGAACCGCCCCTCCTCTTCGCCGTCGGTCATATCGGCAAGCCATAGCCGGCTTCGTTTCTCCTCGGGAAGGAGCGCCAGCTCGCTTTTTTCAAATACGGACCGGGGAGAGTTCAGCAGGTCGGACAGGAAAAGGGTGGAATGCCAAAGAAGGCCCTTAAAAACGGGGTTTTGGGCGAAGGTGAGGAGCATCCGCCGGACCGGCTCTTCAAGAACTTCCATGGCGTAACTCACTGTCTTCCCGGCAGGGCCCCTCATGGCCAGCTTTCTGTCCGCCCCTTCAAGCCAGCTCAGGGGGGTCAGCTTCCTGGTTTTTTTGGCCCTGTTCACTATTACGAGGCGGGGAGCCTTATCCTTCGTCCACAGCTGAAGCTCCAGGGTGTCGTCAATCACTTCGGAACAGACTATACTTCCCTTCTCGTTCATTAGCGCCCCACTCCCTTAAAATCCTTGTATCCCGCGTATATTATGGCCCTTCGGCCGGTAAATGCAACCTCCTAAGGTGACAGGCGATTTTTTAATTGCGCATAGTCCGTTCAGACCGTATAATATATTGTTTGCAGCCAATCTAACATAAGTCATGCTGCGCCGGAGGAAAGAAAAACTTAATGAAAAGAGCGGAACACATCAGGAACATCGCAATTATAGCCCACATCGACCACGGCAAGACCACCCTCATCGACTCCATTTTCAGAGCAGCCCAGGTATTCAGGCAGAACGCCCGCATTGAAGAACGGGTAATGGACAGCAACGAGCTGGAACGGGAGAAGGGCATCACCATCCGGGCCAAGCACTGCACCGTGGAGTGGAAGGGATACAGGATAAACATCATCGACACCCCCGGCCACGCCGACTTTTCCGGGGAGGTGGAGCGGATCCTGTCCACCGTGGACTCGGTGCTGCTGCTGGTGGACGCCGGAGAGGGCCCCATGCCCCAGACCCGCTACGTGCTCTCCCACGCCCTTCGCATGGGTCTGAAACCCATAGTCTACATCAACAAGGTAGACCGCAGGGAGGCGGACCCCGCAGCGGCGCTAAACGAGACCTTCGACCTGTTTATTGAGCTGGGGGCAAACGACGAACAGGCGGACTTCCCGGTGCTCTACGGCTCCGGCCTCACAGGCTGGGCCGTGTCGGACCCTTCGCAGATTAAGGGCGGGGAGGCCAGGGGCATGGACGCCCTCTTCGAAACCATCATCCGGTACGTGGAGCCTCCCGCAGCGGACCTGGACGCCCCCTTTAAAATGCAGGTAAGCACGCTGGCCTGGAACGAGTACACCGGCAGGATGGGGTGCGGCAAAATCCTCCAGGGAAAGATCGCCAGGGGAGACGAATTTCTGCGGATGAGCGCGGGCCCCGACCCGGAGGACAAAGACGGCTGGTCAATCACCGGGACAGAACCCGCAAGGGCCGCCCAAATCTTCGTAACCCGGGGCCTGGAGAGAATCGAGGCTGACGAGGCCGCCGCCGGGGATATTGTCTGGATTACGGGCCCCGGGGAGATTAACATCGGCGACACCCTGGCCTCCCCCGAGCTTGAGGGAGAGGCCCTGCCCCCTCTTTCCATAGAGGAGCCCACCGTCTCCATGTTCTTCCTGGTCAACAGCGGCCCCTTCGCCGGGCAGGAAGGACAGGCAGTCACCCTGCGGCAGATAAGGGCGAGGCTGGAACGGGAGATGCACGTGAACGTGGCCTTCCGCATGGAGGACCTGGGCCGCCCCGACGGCGTCAAGGCCTCCGGAAGGGGAGAGCTTCAGCTCGCCATCCTGATAGAGGAGATGCGCCGCGAGGGCATGGAGTTCTGCGTGTCAAAGCCTGAGGTTATAACCAGGGAGATTGACGGCCGGGTATACGAACCCCGGGAGGATCTTGTGGTGGACATCCCCGAGGAATACCAGGGGGTGGTATTTGAAAAGCTCTCCAAGCGTAAGGCCAGGGTTACGGAGATTCAAAACCTTAGGACCGGCCTTATGAGGATACTTTTTTCCGTCCCCACCAGGGGGCTTATCGGCTACAGGGGCGAGTTTTTAACCGACACCCGGGGCCTGGGCATTATGTCATCCCGGTTTGCGGGCTACTCCCCCTGGACGGGGGAGATAACGCCCAGGAACAGGGGGGCCCTGGTGAGCCTGGATACGGGCGAGGCCACCGCCTACCAGCTGGAGAACCTGCAGGAGAGGGGAACTCTGTTTATCTCCCCCATGAACCGGGTCTACGAGGGGATGATAGTAGGAGAGAACGCCCGGCCCGGCGATATGCCCTGCAACCCCACCAAGAGAAAGCAGGCCACCAACCACAGGGCTTCGGTGAAGGACTTTACGGTCAAGCTGGACGCCCCCAGGAAGATCACCCTGGAGAAGGCCCTTGAGTGGATAGCCGCGGACGAGCTGGTGGAGGTAACGCCCAAATCCATAAGGCTCAGGAAGACCATCCTTGACGACGGCGAGAGAAGAAAGGCAAGGCGGCAGACCGCCTGAGTCACCTCCGGAAGACGGGCAGGGGAACGGCCAGGGTAACCGTGGCGCCCCTGCCCGGCTCGCTTAAAATTACCAGCTCGCCGCCTACAAGCAGCGCCCTCTCCTTCATGTTAAGCAGCCCCCAGCCGCTCTTTTCCCCGGCCTCGGCAAGGGTTTTTTCCACGTCGAAACCCTTTCCGTCGTCGGTAATGCTTGCCCTGAGCATCTCGGGCGTTGCGCTTATTAGTATTCTCACTCTCCTGGCCGCGCCGTTTTTAATGCTGTTAATGGCCGCCTCCTGGATTATCTTGTAAACGGAAACCCGAAGGAGCATGGGCTCGTCGCCCGCGCAGCCTTCTACGGAGAATTTGATGTCCGCCCCTGAAATTGCCCCCAGCCTGGAGGCAAGGCGCCTCAGAGCCGGTTCGAAGCCGTCCTTAAGGCCCGCGGGGTTGAGCTGGAAGAGGAAGGACCGGAATTCGTCCATGGCGTCCGTAATCTGGTTCCGGGTCCTGGCCAGCTCTGCCCTGGTTCTTTCAAAATCGCCCCTGGAGAGGTACTCCCCGGCCAGGTCGATCATCAGGCCCGCGGCTGAAAACTTCTGGATAGGGCCGTCGTGGAGGTCCCTGGCCAGGGACGCGCTCTCCCGCTCGGCAAGCCTTATGCCCGCGCCCCAGTCGCCGGGGCCGGCCGGCGCTGCGAGGTCTTCATCGTCCAGGTTGGCGTTAAGGAGGTTAAGCACTACCCTGAAGCGGTTTCCCATCTCCCCGGTGCGCCTGAGAAGCCTTTCGGTGCGGCGCTCCTCCCTGTCCAGCTCGTCCCTCTGGGCGGCAAGAAGTTTCTCCCGCTCCTCGAAGGCGCCCCTCACCTTCATGAGGTTCATGGCCCGCTCGTAGGCCTCTTTCTCCCAGCTCTCCTCCCCGGACCGGGAGGCGCCCAGCAGGATCTGCCTGGCCCGCCTGTACTCCCCTTCCGCCCTTTCCGATGCGGTCAATACCTCCCCGTGCTCTTTCTGCACGGCTTCCCTGCGGGTGCGGATGTCGAAGAGGCGCTCCCGTTCCTCCTCCATAAGGGCGGCCAGATTGTCTATGCTGTACTGAATTGACTCGTTAACTTTGTCCTGTATTTCCCTGAGCCTGGCGGCGGCGTTCATTTCCGTCTTTCACCTTCCCGGGCGGCAAAATATTCCCATGGGACATTTCCCCTGAAAAAGGGCTACAATAGAGTCTGATTATATATCATAGGGAGGAATTCATAGTGATACCCGCCCTCATTTTGGGATGGGCCGTGCTCTATGCCGACAGGACGGCCCTCTACCCTCTTCTTTCCATCATTGCCGACGACCTCGCCATCTCATCGACAAGGGCGGGCGCCATAGCCGGCGCCTACTTTCTTTTTTACTCCCTGCTCCAGATACCCAGCGGCTTTGCCGCAGACAGGTGGGGAGGAAAGCGGGTTCTTATTATCATGTTTGCCCTCTCCAGCCTGGGGATCCTCGGGTTCGGCCTGATGGGCTCGTCCTTCCCCCTCCTGCTGGCCTTCTCCGCACTCCACGGCTTCGGCGCCGGGGCCTTCTACCCCTGCTGCTTCGGGACCATGCTCTCGGCGGTACCCCCGGAGAAGCGGGGGTTAAGCTCGGGCCTCATAGGCATGGGCATGGCCCTGGGGATTTTGGGAGGGATGGCGGCCAGCGGCCCCCTCTACCACTTCTTCGGAAGCTACAGGACGCCCTTCGTATTCCTTGCCGTGCCTACATTCCTGATGCTGCCCGTCTTCGCCCGCTTCCTCCCCGCCGGGCGGACCGGCGCTTCGCCTTCGCTGACGGCCTACAAAAAACTCTTCAGGGACAGGGATATCTGGAAGATAACCCTGGCAAGCTTCACCTCCCTCTACGGTTTTTGGGCGGCGGCCACCTGGGGACCCGCCTTTCTGCAGGCCGAGCGGGGCTTCTCCCTCAGCCAGTCGGGGCTTTATACGGGGCTGATCGCCCTCACGGCCCTCCCCGGCGGAGTGCTCTGGGGCCGGGTCTCGGACCGGCTGGGTAGAAAAAAGACATCCCTCATGGTACTCCCCGTAAGCGCAGTCGCCCTGTTTATTCTGACCAGGGCGGAGAGCCCGGGGGCCATCATTGCCACCCTGCTGTTCTTCGGCCTCTTCAGCAACACTGCCTTCACCCCCATTTCGGTGGCGTGGATAGGTGATATTGTCAGCCGGCGGTACCCCGGCTCCATGGGCGCGGCGGTGGGGTTCTTCAACGGCCTGATCATGTCCTCCGCAGTGTTGGCTCCCATGGTATCGGGGTTTCTGAGGGACGTGACCGGCTCGCTGAGCCCCGCAATCCTGGCGGGATCCCTGCTCATGGCCGGAGGCTCGTTACTCATCGCCTTCACCCCCGAAGTCCGCAGTGAAGAGCAGGAAGAAAAAACGGAGGAATCCCATGGCTGAACTTACAGTATTCGGCGGCGGAAGCTGGGGCACCGCCCTGGCGGCCTCGGCGGCTGCGGCGGGACACTCGGTCCGGCTGTGGTGCCGCAGGAGCGAGCAGGCAAGGGCCATCAATGCTCTGGGCATGAACCCCGACTATCTTAAGGGCATTCGCCTTCCGGCGGGCATCTCGGCCGTATCTGACGCCGAAGAGGCCGCCGCCTCAAAGCTTTGGATCCTTGCCCTCCCCGCCCAGAGCCTGCGGCGGTTTCTGGCCTCAGCGGCGCCCTTTTACACCCCCGGAACGGAGCTGTGCAACGTGGCCAAAGGGATTGAAATTGAAACGGGGATGAGGATAAGCCAGATTGTGGAAGAGGTCCTTCCCGGAGCCCCCTATTCTGTCCTGTCGGGCCCCAGCTTCGCCGAAGAGGTGGCAAGGGGGCTTCCCACCGCAGTCACGGTGGCCTCCGCAGCGGAAGCGTCGGCCCTGCTCTGGCAGTCCCTCTTGAACACGCCCCGGCTGCGGCTGTACACCTCTTCGGACGTGGCCGGGACCGAGGTTGGCGGGGCGGTAAAAAACATAATGGCCATTGCGGCCGGCCTGGCGTCCTCCCTGGGGCTGGGCGACAACGCCCGGGCCGCCCTGGTTTGCCGGGGCCTTGCGGAAATTCAGCGTTTCGGCGCCTGCCTCGGCGCCCACCCCCTTACCCTGGCGGGGCTTGCCGGAATGGGAGACCTCGTGCTCACATGCTACGGCGCCCAGTCCAGGAACTTCAGGCTGGGGGCCGCGCTGGGACGGGGCCTCTCATTGGAGGAAGCCGGGGCGGAGGTAGGTCAGGTGGCGGAGGGGGCCTTTACCGTAAAGGCGGTGGTGAGCGAGGCAAAGAGGCTATCAGTAGACATGCCCATTTCAGAGGGGGTCTGGCGGCTTCTGTACTGCGGCGCCTCCCCGGAGGAGGAACTGGAGCGGCTTCTTAACAGGGTTCCCAAGCCTGAACACCCTCCCGGGGCATTTTGGGGAGGGGAAAGTTGCCCGCCGGAAAAAACTGATGTATAATTCTGCGGAGATTGCGTAAAACAGCATACTATCCTAGGAGGAATGAATAATGGCAAAAGCGGTTGTAGACAAGGATACGTGCATTGGTTGCGAAGCCTGCGTAGGAACCTGCCCTGTGGAGGCCATCTCCATGGTGGACGGCAAGGCGGAAGTGGACGAGACCTGCATCGAGTGCGGCAGCTGCGTACCCGTCTGCCCTGTGGAGGCTATCACCCAGTAGGACGAGGAACAAACGGACGCAAACCCCTTCCCGGTCCGGGAAGGGGTTCTTTTTTCCCCTCTTTATGGAATAATATAGACTTCAGCATAAGACAATTACTGACCTTCATTCCCCGGCTTAAAGGAGGGCGCCATGGACAGGAGAAGAGAAGCCCGCAGGTCTTTTACGGAAAAAGAACTCCCCTTCCTGCGCCTGCTAAGCGTCATCACTGCCGTGTGGTTTGCCGCCTCCGGCGCCGCAGACCTGGTAATGGGGTACCCCCTGCCGGCGGTGCTGGACTTTTTCATGGCCCTGCTCTTTCTTTTCTTCCGCCTGAGAATGCATTCCATGCCCCCCTCGGCGGTCAGAAGCTTTGCCCCGCCCATCCTCCTCTTCCTTAACCTCCTTCCCCTCTTCGGGGGCTTCCTTGAGACGGGCTTCTATACCCTTCTGGTCCGCCACCTGGTGACGCTACTGGGGACGGGGCTTTTTTTGCAGTACAGGGATATAAAGGTCTTCAACACCTACCTGCTGATAAACGCCCTCTCCTTTGCGGGCGTATTTCTCCAGAGCGGAAACTTTGAGGGTGAGGCGGTCAACCTGGCCATATGTTACGTGTTTATCGTATCGGGGATGTACTTCTTTAACGCCCTCCACCGCAAGACCTCCGGCAGGCTCGCCGCCCTCGCCGACGCCGAGAGGCGGGCAAGGCTGATGGCCAGCCGGGACGGCCTGACGGGGCTGTACAACAGGAGGCGCTTTGACGAAGAGTTTACCCGGCTGCTGGCGGAGGGGACGGACGTCTCCCTTATCCTCATCGACCTGGACGACTTCAAGAGCATAAACGACTCCCGCGGCCACGCCGCCGGGGACGAGGGGCTTAAAGACACGGCGGCCGCCATCGCCGGGGCGGTGAGGAAGAACGACGTGCCGTGCAGGGTGGGCGGCGACGAGTTTGCAGTCCTTCTGCCCTCCTGCCCTGAGGAGATGGGCAGGAGGATTGCCGAAAACATCTGCCGCCGGGTACGGTCCAAAGTTCCCCTGGCGGGGCTGTCCATAGGGGTAGCCTTCGCCCCCGGAGGAGGGACGCCCCGCGACGCCTTCAAAAGGGCGGACGAGGCTCTATACAGCGCCAAGGCCGGGGGTAAGGGGCGTATTGTCACCTGCAGCGAGCTCCTGCAGAAGGAAGGAGAGGCGCAGGCGGCCCCCTGTCCGCATGAGAAGGAGAAAGCCCCCGGTCCGGCCGGGACTTTTAATTGAAGAAAGTTCCTCTATGGCATACAATATCTCCATCCGGGCTCCGTCCGGACCATTACGGCCCCGACGGCCCGGAGGAGGTTTCCGCCATGGACCGGCTCATCCTGTCCCTTACTGTTGTAAGTTTCGCCGTATACTCCTATTCCAACGCCTTTTTCTTTCTGGCCCCCTATCTTTCGCTTAAAGGCTTCTCCGCCGCGTCGGCGGGACTGCTGGTGGGCGCTTTTTACGCCGCCGGAACAGCCATACGGCCCGCCGGGAGCTGGCTAACCGAGCGGCTGGGTATGCGCCGGTGCATGATGGCCTCCTCCGTCCTCTGCTTTGCATGCGCCCTGGCCATGTTCTTCAACCAAACCTCCTTTTCATGGTTCATGGGGGTAAGGATTGTTATGGGGGCGGCCTACAGCGTCTTCCTTGTAGCCCTGACCACCTACCAGGCCCTGGTAATCGAAGAGTCCAAACGGGGGCTTGGCTTCGTGCTCATATCCCTGGGCTGCCTGGTTCCCATGTTCACGGTGGTACCCCTGACCGACTACCTGATCAGGAGCGGGCTGGAGCGGTTCTACATGCTGCTCCCCGTTATGGCCGCCGCCCTCTCCTTCTTTCTGGCCTTCAAACTGAAGCCTGCGGCCTGCCTTAAGAGTTTCAGCGGAGCCGAAGGAATGGAGTGGGGAACCTATAAGGATCTGTTCCGGGAGACCCCGGCGGGCAAGATTATTTTCTCCTGCTTCTTTTTCAGCCTCTGCGATGCGTCCATCGTCTTCAAAGGCATAGTGATCATGGAAAAAACTCTTGTCCCGTCCTGGTTCATCTTCTCCCTCAGCGTCGGGGCCCTGCTGATCCGCACCCTGGGAAGGCACATATTCAACCGCTACCGCAGAACCGTCTTCGCAGGGCCGTCCTTCCTGCTCATGGGCCTGTGCCTCATGGGGCTCTCCTTCGCCTCCACCCCTGCGGGGCTGGTATTCTGGGGGGTCTTCTACGGCCTGGGGATGGGCTTCGGCTACCCCGCCCACCTGGCCTTCACAGGCGACCTTGCCCCTCCCGGGCTGCGGGCCAAGGCCTCGGCCCTGGTACACTTCTCCCTTGACCTCAGCTGGTTCGTCCTGCCGGTTTACATGGGCTTCGGCTGCACCTTGCTTGGAACTATTGCCGCCTTTCGGGTCTTCGCCGCCCTTTGCATTGTAACGGCAGTGATCACCACCATAATGTGGCTGCCCGGACGGGGCGGGGGACGGCTTTTTTGAAGGGGATCCATCTGCTAAAATAAAGGCCGCACGGGAGTTTCTCCGTGCGGAAAGGATGGAGAGATCGATGAAAAAGGCCCTTTTCGCCCTCCTGCCGGCGGTCATGATTTTCCTGGCGGCGCCCCTGGGCGTATGCGCCGCCGATTTTGACCCGGAGGCCTACGCCGGGCCCAGGGTCAAAGACCTGTACCTGGTAATCATCAGGGACCCCGACGCCCAGCTCATGGCCCTTGAACGGGGGAAGGTTGACGTCCTGGGGGACCTTCACCGGCCCGTGGACGTGGACGCCCTGGCTAAAAACCCCGACGTGGAGCTCTCCCTGGCCTCGGGATTTCACGGCTTCTTCCTGGGTTTTAACGTAAGACACTTTCCCTGGAACAGAGTAGAGCTGCGCCGGAGCGCCTGGCAGGCCCTCCCCGGCGACAGAATGGTCAGAGACCTCTTCGGGGGCTACGCCGAGCCCCTCTCCACCTTTCTGCCCCCCGTCTCCCCCTACTTCGAACCCGACGTGACCGCCTACCCCTTCGACCCGGAGGCTGCAAAAAAACGGCTCTCCGACGCCGGGTGGACCTGGAATCCGGACGGAGTCCTGGTATCCCCTGAAGGGGAGAAGGTCCCGCCCCAGAAGCTCCTCTGCCCCACCGCCTCCAGCGCCCCCACCACCGCCGAAATCGCCGTGCGGATTGCCGGGGCCCTCTCCTCCATAGGCATTCCGGCGGAGGCGGAGCCCATGGACTTCTCCGCCATGATCTCCCGCCTGGACGAGCGGGACTTCCAGATGTACGTCCTGGCGTGGCAGATGACCAGGGACCCGGACTCCCTCTACGCCTTCTACTCCTCGAAGATGGACGTCCGGGGCGGATACAACATGCCGGGCATATCGGACCCGGGCCTGGACGAAGTACTGGACCGACTCCGGTTTGCCCCCGACGAAGAGGAGGCAAGAAGGGCGGCGTCGGAGGCCCAGAAAGCCCTGTCCGACCTCGTCCCCGTGGTCCCCGTCTACAGCCGGTACTCCATCTCCGCCGCGTCCAAAAGCTGGAAGGGGACCCTGGTCACCGACCGGGTAACCGCCGACAACACCTGGAGCCTCCTCGCCATGGAACCCGCCGAGGGGCCCATGAGGCCTCTCTACCTGGTGCAGCAGGACGAGCCCAGGGCCCTTAATCCCTTCACCTCCAGCACCGCTTACGACTGGCAGGTCATGGGCCTGATCTACGACTCCCTCATCGCCGTAGACCCCTACACCCTGGAGACCATACCCTGGCTTGCCGAAAGCTGGACAGTAGAAAAGGAAGAGGGCCCCTCGGGTCCGAGGACCGTCCTCACCTTCCGCCTGAGGGAGGGGGTTGAATGGCACGACGGAGAGCCCTTCAGCGCCTCAGACGTAGCCTTCACCTATGAGACGTTAAAGAGGTTCGCCCCGCCCAGGTACCTGGACAACGTGGAGAACATCGACCTTGTGGAGACCCCGGACGACCACACCGTCAGGGTGACCATGAAGAACGTAAGCTTCTGGCACCTCCACAGGGTGGCGGGAATCCCCGTCCTGCCCAAACACATCGTGGAGAAGGTGGAGGACTGGCGGAGCTGGCTCCCTGCGGAGGAGAAAGGCAGTGACCTCACCGGCCTTGTTGGGACGGGACCCTTTATCTTCAAAGAGTACCGGCCCGGGGAGTACGTCAGGATGAGCGGCAACGAGCGGTTCTGGCTCGGGAGAGGGAAGTGACGCAAAGGTGAAGGGCTACTGGGCCAGGAGGACCGGGAGCGCCCTGCTGATCCTGGGCCTTGTTCTCGTCCTGAACTTCATGCTCTTCCGGATGATGCCCGGGGACCCGGTGGCGTCCATTATCGACCCCAACTTCTCCCCCGAGGCCAAAGCGAGGCTAAGCCAGGTGTACGGCCTGGACAAGCCCCTGCCGGTGCAGTTTTGGCGGTACGTGAAGTCCACCCTATCCTTCGACTTCGGCATCTCCTTTTTAACGGGGCGCCCGGTCATGGAGGAGCTCCGCTCCCGGCTGCCCAACACGGTGACCCTGCTGGGCACAAGCCTGCTGCTCTCCGCCCTGCTGGGGACGTGGCTTGGGATGAAGGCGGCCCTCAGGCGGGGGAGTTTTCTTGAAAAGTGCATCCTGTGGAGCGGCGCCGTATCCTTCTCCTTCCCATCCTTCTTCGTCCAGCTGACCCTTCTGATGGCCTTCGCCGCCGCCCTGCCCGTCTTCCCCCTGAGGGGGACCCTATCCGTCCCCCCGCCCGCCGGCGGCATGGCCCTGTTGGCGGACTACCTGTGGCACATGGCCCTGCCGGTGTTCTCCCTGGCGCTGCTGGGCTTCGGCGGCTGGGCCCTCTATGTGCGGAACCTCATGGTGAAGATCCTGGGGGAGGACTTCATCCTCCTGGCAAGGGCCAGGGGCCTGCCGCAGAGGAACATTGTCATGGGGCACGCCTTCAGGACGCTGCTGCCCACCCTGCTCACCATCTTTCTCCTCTCCCTCCCCGGCATTGTTTCGGGGGCGGTGATCACAGAGACGGTCTTCTCCCTCCACGGCGTGGGAAGATTCCTGCTTGAGGCCGTCACGGGCCACGACTACCCCGCTGCAGGAGCCTCCTTCTTTCTGTTGGCGCTGCTCACCGTGAGCTGCAACCTTCTGTCGGACCTCCTTTACGGCGTCACCGACCCAAGGGTGCGGATGGAAAGGGGCGGACGACGATGAAGGCCCTCCTTAACCGGTGGAGTTTCTGGTGCCTCCTGGCCATAATTTTGCTCGCCCTGTTCGGGGCAGGGCTCTTCGACGGGCCGCCGGAGCGGGAGGTAGCCTCGGCCTTTTCAAAGCCCCTCTGGCTGGACAGAACCCTCCCCCCCGGCATGGAGCTCCGGCTGGGGCAGTCGGCCCCGGCGGCAGAGCTGGACTGGAACCACGGCGCCCCGGCGGGCTTTTCCGTGAAGATATCAGGAGGCGAATCGAATCCTGACCGGTACGTACGGTGGACCACCCCCGACGGCAAATCCTTTAACCTGTCGCCCCTGCGCAGAGGCGCAGAAGTTGACGGCCGGGACATCTCCTTCAAACGCTCCCTGGGGCTGCCCCCCTTCGGCGACGCTGCGGCGGCCCTCTTCCCCGCAAAAGGCGCCTACAGGGCGGAGATAACCGGGGAGGGTGACTGGGAGGGCGAGGTAGTCATCCGCATGGAGGGGGGCCGGTGGGGCCTCCTGGGAACGGACCAGCGGGGGAGGGATATCGCCGCCCTCTTCGTGGCGGGGATACGGGTTTCGCTGCTGGTGGGCATCTTCGCCACCCTCATTGCCACCTTTCTTGGAGCGACCCTGGGCCTTGCCGCGGGCTACCTGGGGGGGTGGGTCGACGCCGTCATCATGAGAGGTGTGGACCTGCTGCTCTCCATCCCCCTGCTGCCCATCCTCATGGCTCTGGCGGCCCTCTGGGGGAAGGGGTTGTGGCAGCTGATCCTCATCCTCTCCGTTTTTTCGTGGATGGGCTCGGCCAGGACCATCAGAGCCCTGACCCTGAGCCTTAGGGACGCCCAGTACATCGAGGACCTCCGGGGCATCGGCGCCCCTTCGGGCTATATCCTGCGCCGCCACCTGCTGCCCGAGACCCTGCCCGTGCTGCTTGCCTCCATGACCCTGGGGGTGCCCGGGGCCATCCTGTCGGAGGCGTGGCTCTCCTTCCTGGGCCTCTCCGACCCGAGGGTTATCTCCTGGGGGCGGATGCTCCACGAGGCCCAGTCCTTCGGCGCCTTCACTGCGGGGGCGTGGTGGATGCTCCTGCCGCCGGGCCTTGGCATTGCCCTGCTCTGCCTGGTTTTTTTGGACCTGGGCAAGTACCTTGAGGAGCGTATCGACCCCAGGCTGAGGGGAGGAACCGCGCCGTGATAGAAATCAAAAATCTGTCCGTAACTTACCGCCGGATGACCTCCGACGGCCGGGAGCTAAGGGCGGAGGCGGTAAAAAACGTCTCCCTGTCGGTGGAGAAGGGAAGGTTTTACGCCCTGGCCGGAGAGTCGGGCAGCGGCAAGACTACTGTCCTCATGGCAATCCCCGGCCTCCTCCCCCGGGGAACGGAGGCGGAAGGGCGTATCCTGCTGGAGGGGGCCGACCTCCTCTCCATGAAGGAGGAGGAGTTAAATAAAATCCGCTGGCGACGGGCAGCCTTGGTCCCCCAGGGGGCAATGAACTCCTTCACCCCGGTGCTCACCGTGGGGCGGCACGTGGAAGAGGTCCTCTCCGTCCATTTGGGCCTGCCCAAAAAGGAGGCGGAGGGGCGGATAGCCTCCCTCTTCTCCATGGCGGGCCTGGAGGGGGAGCTGGCGCGGCGGTACCCCCACGAACTCTCCGGCGGGCAAAAGCAAAGGGCGGCCATCGCCCTGGCCCTGGCCTGCGACCCGGACTACCTGCTCTGCGACGAGCCCACCACCGCCCTGGACGTAATCACCCAGCAGGGGATCATCAACACCCTTAAAAAACTTGTGGATGAGAAGGGGCTCGGCCTCCTCCTCATCTCCCACGACCTTCCCCTGGCCGCCTCCGTCGCCTCCAGGCTCTACATAATGAAGGACGGCCGCCTGGTGGAAGAAGGCCCGCCCCGGGAGATAGTCGCCTCCCCCCAAAATCCCCATACAAAGGCCCTGGTAGGGGCCCTGCTGGATTTGGAGGAAGACTCATGACGGCATGTCTGGATATTCAAAACCTGACAGTGGAGTTCCCCGGAAGGCGGCGCCGGTCGCCCGTGAAGGCCCTCTCCTCCCTCTCCCTGACTTTGGAAAGGGGCGAAAGCCTGTCGGTCATAGGGGAATCGGGGAGCGGCAAGACGACCCTCATGCGGACCGTCCTGGGGCACGTAAAGCCCTCGACGGGCTCGGTAAAGCTCTTCGGGACAGACATGGGCGTCGCCTCCCCCGAGGCGGTGACGGCCCTTCGCCGCCGGTGCGCCATGGTCTCCCAGGACCCCTACGGCTCCCTGCCCCCCACCCTCACCGTCCTTGAGGCGGTCATGGAGCCCCGTCTCATCGTCCGGGGGCGGGACTCCCGCAGGGAGGCGGAGCGCCGCGCCCGGGAGCTGCTGGAGGAAGTGGGTTTGGGGGATGAAGATATAGTCCGCTCCCGGGTGAGGCTCTCCCTGTCGGGAGGCCAGCGGCAGCGGGTGGCCATCGCAAGGGCCCTCATCCTGGACCCCGAGCTCATGCTCTGCGACGAGCCCACCAGCATGCAGGACGCCTCCACCAGAGGGGAGATAATAGAGATCCTTGCCAGGAGGCAGAGGGCCGGCATGTCCCTTATATTCGTAACTCACGACCTTTTCCTGGCCCGGAAAGCGGCCCCCCGGGGCATAGTCCTCCACCGGGGGGTAATTGTGGAGGAAGGGCCCTGCCGGGACATCCTGGAAAACCCCAAAGACGACTACACCAAGGCTCTGGTGGAGGCCCTGCCCAGGCTTGCGCAAGTCAGGGACGGCCGGAAGGCCGACAAAAAAAAACGAAAGAAGAGGGCTGAAAATGTGGAAGGACAGACTTAGGCTTGAACACCTGGCAGTTGAACAGCAGGGCTACGCCGCTGCTGAACCGGTCGAGTTCCCCGAGGGGCTGGAAGTGATAGACTGCGCCCTGGGGACCAACCCCCTGGGGGATTCGCCCGCAGCCAGGGCAGTTTTGGGCGGAGACAAGGGAATTTCGGTCTGCGGCTACCCGATGCCCGAGCCTGAAAGTTTAAAACGGACTATTGCGGCAAAGTTCAAAAGCTGGGAGGTCGGCCCTGAAAACATCCTGGTAAGCGGTGGCTCTATGGGGGTCCTGGTCACTCTCTGGCGGCTTCTGCTGGGGCCGGGGCGCATCTTTTCCGGCCTCTCCCCCCAGTTCACCGACGGCGTGCTCCAGGCCCTCTACACAGGCGCCAAATACCGCCCCGTGCGCCTCGAAGGCCCCCGCTTCCCCATCGGGGACGGAGAGCTGGAGGGGCTGCTCGCAGGCTCCCCTGCGGCGGTCTACCTGGACCGTCCCAACAACCCCACCGGCCGGGCCGTCCCCCTTGCGGAGCTTGGAAAACTGGCCGGGAAGGCGGAGGAAAGGGGGATTTGGCTCGTGGTCGACGAGGCTTACGGCGACTTCCTGCCCGACGGGGAGTCGGGGGCTGTCATTGACCTCCCCAACGTAATTACCTGCCGGTCCTTTTCGAAGGGACGCGGAGGGGCGGGGTTAAGAGTGGGGTTTGCCGTCTCCCGCAGCCCGGATTTTGCGGCTGCTTTCAGAAAGCTTCAGCCCCCCTTTGCCGCGGGCACGGTGGACGTCCTCATTGCCGAGGCGGTCCTGGGGGACGACGACTACATGGAGAGGACCCGGAAGTACGCAGCGGAGGCCAAGGAAAAAATGGCGGCGGCGCTCGAAAAAAGTAAGGACATTGTCATGGCGGAAACCACCGCCGGAACGCCCATAGCCCTTCTCACCGCTGAAGAGGGCTCCATGGAAAAAAGGCTTGCCGCCGCAGGGATCTCCTGCGAGTCGGGGAGCGGCTTCTTCCACCTGGACGAGAGGTCGGCCCGGGTCAGGGTCCCCTCCCCTGACAAACTGGACGAGTTTCTCCGAAGGCTTTCACAAATTTGACAGTCTCAAATAAAAAGTCCCCCCGGGAATTCCCGGGGGGACTTTTTATTCGCCTAAAACCTATGCGCTTTGTTCTTTGTCCTGTTTGACCAGCTTGTAGATGCCTATGGTGAAGAGGCCCACTCCCTGGAGGATGAAGAACACCCAGCTTATGGTCCCGTAGCCTTGGGCGATGAGCCCGATGAGGCCGAAATTGGAGATTACAAGGCCCATGATGGCCAGGAAGGCGCCCATGAGACCCCTGGCGAGCTTTGTCATGCCCGTGCCGCCTCTTTTAATAAGGGCCGAATTGATCCTTTCATTCACCGAGTGGAAGAAGCCTACCCCGGTCTCTATCATGGTCCCGAAGAGCACCACCAGCCACACGGGAAGGAGGTACTTCACGCCCAGCTGTCCGATAATAACGTTTGACGGAATCTCCATGGAGAGCACATCGGGGTAGAAGCCCATCATTACAACATAGAAGAATACGGCGGGGGCAATGCAGATAAAGGCCGCAGTGATCCCCGAGATTATGGCCTCTTTGCGGCTTTCAAGATAGTTAAGCGAGAAGAGCACCGTGGACGTTACCGCAATATTGTAGAAGGCGTATTTAAACCCGCCGAGCTGCCAGCCGGGGTTTACCGTCCCCTTGGCGAAGTTTGCGGATATGGCGTCGCCGAACCTGGTGAAGGCGAAGTAGAGGAATACTATGTAGACAATATAGAGAACGTAGGACCACCAGGACAGGGCGACTTCAATGGCCTTGCTTCCGCTGTAGGTCAAAATGCCGACGGATACCAGGAAAATGCCCGAGCCCACCATATCGGGAAGGCCGAAGTAATCCCTGAGGATGCTTCCCGAGGCGGCCCCCACCACGCCCATTATGATGCACAGCAGAACAATGAAGGCTATCTCGTAGACGAACCAGAAGGGGCCTATCAGTTTTTCAAAAAACGTCCTGTAGTCGTAGGCCTTAAAAGCGCGGGCAAATTCAAAGCTCAGCGCGAACAGGGCGGCCCACAGGACGAAGGTCAGCCCCATCCCCATCAGTCCCCCGGTGGGGCCGTACTGGCTGAAGTACTCCACCAGCTCCCGTCCCGTGCCGTAGCCTCCTGCAATAAGCACCGACTGGGCTACAAAACCCGGCAGGAGGTACTTCTTGTACCAGCTATAGTTCATAAAAAAACTGAATGTGCTGCTCTTCTTCTCGCTCTCCATGCAATTTCCCTCCTGAATTTTCTGATGCTTATTCTCTGACCTTGCAGCCAACCCGCCGGCCATGCTATGGCAGGGTTCGGTCAATATTAGGGCCGCGCCACTTTATTGTCAAGCTAAACTTCCAAAAAAGAAGAAGGAGGGGTAAATGTTATCTTCAGTACCAGGAAAGCCGCCGCATGTTCGCCCCGGGCCCTTTTTTCCCTGCCCGGGTAAATCGCCTCCGCAGGGTGGCAAAAAGCTGATAGTGATGTATAATATTTTGCAGAATACGTTGAAACTGAAGTCCGTCAATTCATTTCTTAAGGAGGGGTTGTTAGTGAAACGATTGCTTCAGGCGGTTCTTTGCGTGTCAATTCTGCTTGTGGTCGCAGGCGGCGCCTTTGCCGCAGCAAAACCGGAGTACGTCATCAAGGTGGGTTACATCCTGCCGGAGACCCAGTCGGACCATATTGTAATGAGGGATGTTTTCAAAAAGGACATTGAAGAAAAGAGCGGCGGGCGCATCTCTGTGGAGCTCTACCCCAACGCCCAGCTCGGCGGCGACCGGGAGCTCATCGAATCGGTCCAGCTCGGCACCATCCAGGTGGCCATCCCGGCTACGGCGGCCATGGCGGGCTTTGACAAGCGCTTCCAGGTCTTCGACCTTCCCTTCATGTTCAAGTCCAAGGAAGTGGCCTTCAGGGCCCTCGACGGCGAACTCGGCAAGGCTGCGGACGAACTGCTCAAGCCTCTGGGAATGAGGAACCTGGGCTTTGGCGAAAACGGCTACAGGCACATCTCCAACAGTCGCAAGCCCATCACCACCCCCGACGACCTCAAGGGGCTCAAGATCCGCACCATGGAGATCCCCCTGCACGTCTCTTTCTTCAAGATGCTGGGCGCGAACCCCACCCCCATGAGCTTCGGCGAGCTTTACACCGCCCTGCAGCAGAAGACGGTGGACGGCCAGGAGAACCCGGTGGTGCTGGTGTATACCTCCAAGTTCTACGAAGTACAGAAGTACTACTCGCTGACGGGACACCTCTACTCCGCCACCATCCTTGTGGCCAACGACGACTATTTTGCCAACATGCCGGAGGACCTCTGGAAGATAGTGGAAGAGGCGGGGCACAGGTACGTGGTTGAGCAGAGGGCCATGGCCGACGAACAGGAGAAAGTTTTCCTTGAGGACCTGAAAAAGGCCGGGATGGAAGTCAACGAGCTCACCCCGGAGCAGAAGCAGCTCTTCATCGACGCTACCCTGCCCGTCTACGACGAGTACAAGGATATTATCGGCGCGGACCTGGTTGAACTGGCCAAGAAAGCCAACATAGACTAGTATAATTCCTGCCCTTTTCAGGAATTACGACGCCCTCAGACCGCAAGGGAGCCCGTCTCCCTTGCGGTTTTTGGCAGAAAGAGGGGATATAAAGTGCGAAACGCCTTCGATAAAATCGAAGAATATTTTCTGGTAGGAAGCCTCGCGTTTAACGTAGTACTTATCTTTTTCCAGGTTGTAATGCGGTATGTCTTTCATAACTCCCTCTCGTGGAGCGAGGAGCTGGCCCGGTACGTCTTCCTTTGGCAGACCTGGGTGGGCGCCAGCTTTGCCGTAAGGCTCCGCCGCCACCTGCGGGTGGAGATGCTGGCGGACCTCCTTAAGGGCCGCGCCCGCCAGTGGTACGAGCTTTTCATCTTCCTGGTGTGGTTTGCTTTTTCGGTATTCATCGCCTGGCAGGGTTCCGTCATGACCGCCTTCCTTATTAAGCGCTGGCAGGTTTCGGCGGCCATGCAGATTCCCATCGCATGGGCCTATGCCTCCGTCCCCGCGGGCTGCGCCATGATGGCAATCCGCCTCTTCTGGGAGATGAAAGAGATGCTTGCCAATATGAGAAAGGAGGCGGCCTGCTGATGGAGACCCTCCTCCTATTCCTTTTGATGATCGTCCTCATAGCCACGAGCCTGCCCATAGGCATAGCCTTGGGGCTTGCCACTGCCATCATGCTCCACTTCACCACCAACATCGACCTTATCATGATTGCCCAGAAGTCCTTCTCCTCCCTGGACTCCTTTCCCCTTCTGGCAATCCCCTTCTTCATCCTCGCCGGCGCGCTGATGAGCTACGGGGGAATCTCCCGCAGGCTCGTGGCCCTGGCCGAGAGTCTGGTGGGCTTCATCATCGGCGGCCTTGCCATGGTCACCGTCATGGCCTGTATGTTCTTTGCCGCCATCTCGGGGTCCGGGCCCGCCACCGTGTCGGCAATCGGCTCCTTCATGATCCCCGCCATGAAAGAACGCAACTACGACGCAGGCTTCGCAGCAGCGCTCACCGCCGCCGCCGGCACCATCGGGGTAATCATCCCCCCGAGCATCCCCTTCGTGCTATACAGCATAGTCTCCGGCACGTCGGTGGGGGACCTTTTCATGGCCGGGGTAATCCCCGGCATCATCATCGGTCTGCTGCTCATGGGCAACTGCTACCTCATTGCCAGGAAGAAGGGCTACATGGGGGAAAAGCGGGAGAACCTGGTAAGCACGGGAAAGGCCTTCAGGGAGGCCTTCTGGGCGCTGCTGGTCCCGGTGATAATCCTTGGCGGTATATACGGCGGAATCTTCACCCCCACGGAGGCGGCGGTGGTGGCGGTGGTCTACTCCGTCTTCATAGGCGTCTTCGTCTACAGGGAGCTTACGATGAAGACCCTCTACGAGGCCCTGAAGGACGCCGTACTGGTAAACGGCGCCACCTCCTTCATGGTGGGCTTCTCCATGGCCTTCGCCGCCTACCTGGCCATGGCCCAGATCCCCGCCAAGCTCGGGGCCTGGCTTGGCGGATTCTCCACAGAAGCGGTCATCATCCTGCTGCTGCTTAACTTCGTGCTGCTGGTCATAGGCTGCTTCGTGGACAACATCGCCGCGGTCATCATCCTAACCCCCATCCTGCTCCCCGTGGTAACCCGCTTCGGTGTGGACCCGGTCCACTTCGGGGTAATTATCACAGTCAACCTGGCAATAGGCTTCGTGACGCCCCCCTACGGCATCAACCTCTTCGTGGCCTCCGCCGTGTCGGGGGAGAGCATCGAGACCATTTCCAAAAACATCCTGCCCTTCGTCATCTCCATGGGAATTGCCCTACTCATGATAACCTTCATCCCCTCCCTGAGCCTGGGGCTGGTGCAGCTTCTCAGGTAATGAAAGGAGAGCGCGAAATGTGGCCCGACCGCATACCCTATGCCCTTGAGACGGGGACCGAACTCCCCTCCATGTTCCTGGCGGAGCAGGTCTTCCCCCGGCCCCGCCTGGACGACGTCTTTGCCGAAGCCCTTGAGTCCATGGAGAGGCTCCCCCTGCCCGACCTTAAGGGCAAAAGACTGGCCGTTACCGCAGGGAGCCGGGGCATCTCCGACATAGTCCCCGCCCTGAGGGCGGTAATTGCATTTTTGAAAAGCAGGGGCGCCGAACCCTTCCTGATCCCCGCCATGGGAAGCCACGGCGGCGCCAATGCGGAGGGGCAGGTGAACCTTCTTAAAGGGCTCGGCATCACCGAGGAGTCCATGGGGGTACCCATCCGCTCCTCCATGGAGACGGTGAGCCTCGGGGTCACCGAGGGGGGCTACACAGTCCACTGCGACCGGTTCGCCTTTGACTCAGACGGCATAGTAGTCTGCAACCGGGTTAAGGCCCACACCGACTTCAAGATGGACATTGAAAGCGGCCTCTGCAAGATGATGTCCGTGGGCCTGGGCAAGCACAAGGGGGCGGCGGCGGTCCACGGGCTGGGGGTGGCCAACCTGGGGCCTTCGGTGCTTTCGGGGGCAAAAATCTTCCTGGAGAAGGCCCCGGTACTCTTCGGCCTCGCCCTGGTGGAGAACGCCTTCGAGGAGACCATGATTGCCGAGGCCCTCATGCCGGGGCAGATCATCAGCCGGGAGAAAGAGCTCCTGGTAATAGCCAAGGAGTCCATGGGCAGGCTGTACCCTGGTGAAATGGACATCCTCATTGCAGAAAAAATAGGCAAGGAGATAAGCGGCGCGGGTATGGACCCCAACATATCGGGGAGGCCCATGCCCGGAGCCCTGGGCTTTGAGAAGATCTGGCGGCCCACGTCGGCGGTGGTCCTTGGCGTAACCGACCACTCGGCGGGCAACGCCCTGGGAATAGGCCTGGCGGACATCACCACGGTGAAGGCCGTTAAAAATTTGGACCTTGCAAGCACTTACACCAACGGCATCACTGCCGGGGACATCCTGGGCTGCTCCATCCCCCTCATGGCCAACACCGAGAGGGACGCCGTGGCCATCGCCATTTCCGCCTGCGCCCCAAAAAAGGGGCGGGAATGCAGGA
>JAAYQT010000117.1 GCA_012519165.1 Synergistaceae bacterium | reverse complement strand
AACCTTTACGACTACGCGCTTTCTGCGCCTGCCGTCGAACTCTGCGTAAAAGCACTGTTCCCAGGGTCCCAGGTCCAGCCTTCCGTCGGTTACCGGGATAATGGCCTGGTGGTGGACAGTAATCCGCTTCAGGTGCGCGTCCCCGTTGTCCTCTCCCGTGCGGTGGTGGGCGTAGTTCGGGTCCACTGGCGCAACCTTTTCAAGCCACTCCATAATGTCCCTGTGGAGTCCCGACTCGTCGTCGTTAACGATAATCCCGGCAGTGATGTGCATTGCCGATACCAGGAGCATTCCGTCCTTTACGCCGCTCCGTTTAAGTATTTCATCCAGCTGCGGCGTTATCCGGACCAGCTCTTTTCTTGTCTTTGTTTCAAACCATAAGTATTCGGTGTGCGTCTTCATTAAATCAACCTCCGGCAAGAGTTTAAGCTGCGGAAATATGGTAGCATAAACCCGTTAAAGAGTAAGGGCGGGATTATGTAAATTCTGCCGCCGGGAGGAGGAGCTTCATGGAACGGGAAGAGGGAAGGGCCGGAGTCAGGAAAGACTTTACCCCCGGCGGTTTGGAGTTTCTTTTGTCCTATATTGAAGAGATAGACGACGTCGTTTCAATAAAAACAGAGGATTTTAAAATCATATATATTAATAATGCCGGGGCGGAGTACCTGGGCCTGAGCCCGGAGGAGGCTGCGGGCAAAAAGTGCTATGAACTTCTTTGCAGGAAAACCCCCTGCGAGGGATGCCTGGCCATGGCGGCCGCTGAAACGGGGAAGGCGCAGTTCAGGGAGCAGTACATCGCCGAAAAGGACAACTGGTTTGAGGTGAAAAACTACCCCTTCGCCGTAGAGGGGGGCGGATCGGTAGTGGTGGAGGTTTTACGGGACTGCACCGAAAAGAAAAAAGCCGCGGAGGGGCTCCGGCAGGCCCTGGAGGACCTGGCTGCCAAAAATGAGGAATTGGCGGAGGAACGGGCAAGAGCGGAGGCCCTGGCAGAGGAGGCTAAAAAAGCGGACAGGCTTAAGACCGCCTTCCTGGCTAATATGAGCCACGAGATCCGAACTCCCATGAACGGCATAATCGGCATGACCGATCTTCTTCTGGATTCGTCGTTAACCCCGGAGCAGACTGAATCCGCCGAAGTAATTCAAAGAAGCGCCCGTCACCTGCTGTCCCTGCTCAACGACCTGCTTGATATGTCCAGGATTGAAGCCGGCAAGCTGAAAACCGAGTCAGTCCCCTTCAACCTGCGCGAGCTTGTGGAGGATCTGGCGTCGGAGGCGGCCGGCCGGAGCGCCCGAAAGGGGCTCGACTTCGGATATTCCATGGACGCAGGAATACCCTCCCTTCTTCAGGGCGACCCTGTAAGGACAAGGCAGATACTGTTAAACTTCCTGGATAACGGCATAAAATACACCCCATCGGGGGAGGTCAGGCTTCAGGTCTTCCCTGTCCGGACCGGCCTTACCCACATAATGACAAGATTTGAAGTTTCGGATACAGGGATTGGCGTTTCCGCAGAGGACCGGGCGTCCCTTTTCAGCCCGTTTTACCAGTCCCGCTCCTCAGGAGAGCAAGGCCGGGGTGGCGCAGGGCTCGGCCTCTCCATAAGCAGGGGACTCGCGGAGGCCATGGGCGGCGACGTGGGAGTTATGCCGAACAACGGGGGCGGGTCGGTCTTCTGGTGCGAGATACCCTATGCCAGGGTTCCTCACGGGGAGGCGGAGGATCTGCCCGTTGACCAGTCCTTCATGGACCTTCCCGTGATAGTCGCAGGGAAGGAGCGGCTTTGGCATAAAGAGGCAATAAATCTTGCCGCCTACTGGCTCTGCTCCGTAAAGACCGCTGATACGCCTTCCGCCCTAAGGGCCTTGCTGGAAGAGAAGGCTAAAAGCACGGACCACCGCCTGGCCGTCGTATTAATCGATGACGATGATATGGACGAGAATGAAGAGTGGAACCCCGCTCTCATGCCTCTGGAGCTGGCGCTCGAGGCGGCCTTTTACGGGGTAAACCCGCCGGGGCGGTTCAGGGACGGCGAGAATTTTACGGAAAAAGGCCTGTCAGGCAGGCTGGCAAGACCGCTGCGGCGGTCCGCCCTGAAAAATACCCTTCACTCTGCCGTCGTCGGCCGGGTTTGCACGCACCGCAGCCCTTTGCCGATAAAAGAGCGGGAAGAGCCCCGTGTATCCCCGAGGGCTTTGGTGGCCGAAGACAGCCCGGTAGACAGAAAAATTGCGGCAAGAATGCTTACAAGGCTCGGCTGTTCGGTTATGGAAGCCGGGGACGGCGGAGAAGCCCTGGAGCTTTTGGAGACTCATGATTTTGACATTGTCCTTATGGATCTGCAGATGCCAGTGAAGGACGGAATCGAGGTGACCAGGGCCGTCAGAGCCCCGGAGCGGGAGGGCAAAAACAAAGAAGTAACCATAATTGCAGTAACCGGCCAGGCCCTCCCCGGAGACCGGGAGATGTGCCTTGAGGCCGGTATGGACGGCTACCTGGCGAAGCCGGTCGCCTTCAGAGACCTTGAAAGGATGCTTTCGGAGAAGCTCCCCCCGGAAAAGTCCTTAAGCCGCAGGCTGCCTTAAATTAGTCCGCCCTTTTTTATGAAGAGGACCGGGGTGGCCGCAGACATCGGCAGGGATTTTAAAACCACATTTTATTATTAAGGACGTGATTTTTTGTTCCATTCTCATCTCCCGTCCGTCAGGGGCTACCTGGTAAAGGTCTCTAACGGGATGGCGCTGGGCCTGTTTTCGTCCCTCATCATCGGGCTGATACTGAGGCAGTGCGGAATCCTTATGTCGATACCAAAGCTCGAATTTCTGGGCCATTGCGCCCAGCTTTTAATGGGCCCCGCAATTGGAGCCGGGGTAGCCTTCGCAGTAGGGGCGCCTCCCCTCGGGATTTTTTCTTCCCTTGTTGCAGGGGCAGTGGGGGCGGGGACTTTTTCCGGCGGCGCAGCCGCGGTGGGAGAGCCGGTGGGGGCCCTGGCGGCCGCCTGGGCGGGGGCCGAAATCTCCCGTCTGGTTGCGGGCAGGACGGGTGTGGACATAGTTGCCATACCTGCCGCTGCCATTATTGCAGGGGGCATGGCGGGTATCTTTGCAGGCCCTCCCGTGGCGGCGGCCATGTACTGGCTTGGGGAAATAATTAACGGCGCGACCAACCTCCACCCGGTACCCATGGGAGCGGCCCTAGCCGTAATAATGGGCCTTGTTCTGACCCTTCCCTTCAGCAGCGCAGCCCTTTCCATATCCCTTGGCCTGTCGGGGCTTGCAGCGGGCGCCTCCACCGTGGGCTGCTGCTGCCAGATGATAGGCTTTGCCGTTTCCGGCTACAGGGATAACGGCGCCGGGGGGCTTATCGCCCAGGGGCTTGGGACATCCATGCTTCAAATGCCCAATATCATAAAAAACCCCTGGATCTGGGCGCCCCCCACCGCCGCGTCCATGCTGCTTGGGCCCCTTTCAACTACTGTTTTCCGGATGGAAAATAACTCTATTGGCGCCGGGATGGGAACCAGCGGCCTGGTAGGGCAGTTTTCCACCCTGGAGACCATGGGCCCGTCGTCCCTGCCCTCCGTAATCATTCTTCATTTTGTTCTTCCCGGTCTGCTGTCCCTCCTTTTCACATTTTTTCTCAGAAAAAAAGGGCTTATCGGGGAAGGCGACATGAAACTCGGAAGTTAGCTTAACGCTTTACTCACCCTGCTTTGCCGCAATTTTCCCCTTGCGCCTGAAGTGGCCCGAGAAGGCCGGGATCATCAAAAGCAGGGTGATAACCCACAGAAGGATGCAGAGGGGCCGCTCGAAGAAGATCATGGGCGAGCCCCCCGAGATGATCAGGGACTGGCCGAACCCTACTTCGGCGATGGGTCCCAGGATCAGTCCCAGCACCAGGGCGCCGGTGGAAAAGCCCCCCTTTTCAAGGAAATAGCCCATAATCCCGAAGCCGATCATGAGCCATACGTCGAACATATTGTTGTTGATGGCGAAGGTCCCGATTACTGATAGAACGGCAATTCCCGGGATAAGCAGGGCGTTCGGGGTCATGGTGACCTTGGCGAAATAGGGGGCAAGGTAGAGGCCAAGGACCAGGAAGACCAGGTTTGCAAGGAAGAGGGATATGATAAACCCGTAGGTCATGGCGCCGTGCTTGGTGAACAGCTCCGGCCCCGGAATCAGCCCCTGGATCATCAGCCCCCCCATGAGGGCCGCAGCCACGCTGTTGCCGGGGATGCCCAGGGTGAGGAGGGGGATCAGCGACCCTCCCACGCAGCCGTTGTTGGCGCTCTCTGCGGCAGCCACCCCCTTGGGATTGCCTTTGCCGAAAGTTTCAGGGTCGGCGGAGCTCTGCTTGGCGAAGTTGTAGGATATGAAGGCGGAAATGGTGGCGCCTGCCCCTGGCAGCATGCCCACTATGGTACCGATTATCCCCCCCCTGGCGATGGTGGGGGAGAGTCCCTCCGGAAGGCGGCTTCTCTTAATTGAAGCAATTGACTCGTTTATATCCTCCACAATCCGGGTTTCGGCAGTGAGGTCCAGTATCTGGCTGATGGAAAAAAGCCCTATGAGGGCGGGCATGAAAGGGACGCCGTCGTAGAGGTCCACTATTTTAAAAGTAAACCTCATATACCCTGAAATGTGGTCCATTCCCACGGTGGCCAGGATCAGCCCCAGGAAGCCGGAGATGAGGCCCTTTACCATACTGCCCTTAGTGAGGGTTACTATGCTTGACAGCCCCATAATGGCCAGGACGAAGTACTCCGGAGGGCCGAAACGGAGGGAGAACTTCGCCAGGGCGGGGGCCATGAGCAGAAGGGCGATGGTGGAAATGGTGCCGCCCCAGAAGCTGGCCCAGGTGGCTACGGTAAGGGCGGTTCCCCCCTTGCCCTGCTTTGCCATAGGGTAGCCGTCAAAGGACGTGGCGGCGGCTGCGGGAGTGCCGGGAGTGGAGAGCAGGATTGCTGAAATTGCCCCGCCGTACATGCCCCCGCAGTAGACGCCGCCCATAAGCGAAAGCCCCACGAGGGGCGCCATGCTGAAGGTGACCGGGATCAGCAGCGCAACCGCCATTGTGGCGGTAAGCCCAGGAATAGCGCCAACTATAATTCCCACCACCGTGCCGGAAAAGACGGCCAGAAGGACGGACGGATTGGAAAGTTCAACAAGGGCCGGTAGAAAGAACTCTGTCATGGTCTAATCCCTCCAGATTCCCATGGGTACCGGTACCCCCAGGAAGTAGACGAAAATAATATAAACAAAACCCAGGACCAAAAGGGCGGCGGTTAGTATGAGCAGGGGGCGGCGGAATCCCAGCGCGGGGGCAAGAGCGGCGATAAAAAGAGCGCTTGCGGGGAAAAAGCCGATATAAGGCGTAACGGCCCCGTATATGAAAAGGAAGACAAGGGTGATTGCGAAGTTCCTTGGGGACCTGATCCAGGTTACCTCAGGGTCCGAGGCGGGGGCATTTTGAAAAAAAAGGACGAGGGACAGGACCGCCAGCATTCCGGCCAAAAAAAAGATATACCGGGCCGCATCAGCGGCCCGGTCCGGAAAACTGTTAGCCCCGATAAACAGGGCTGCGGCCAGTCCCAATCCTCCCGCCGCGAAACCACGGTTCATGGAAGATCGGGCCATTGGGTTAACTCCGGTCTACCAGGGATCCTTCTCGTAGGCCTTGTTGGTGACTACAAGAAGGTCTTCCAGGTAAGCCCTGTACTCCGCAGGTTTCAGCATGTTGACCTGGAGCTGTTCTTTGGCGACCGCCTTGAATTCTTCGTCGGCGATTACCTTTTCGAAAATTTCAAGAATAACTTTCATCGCCTCTTCGGGGAAGCCCTTGGGGGCGGCGAAACCCCTGGAGGAGTCGGATATCACGGAGAAACCAAGCTCCTTAAAGGTGGGTATTTCGGGCACGTTGGGGTGTCTTTCGCTGGTCATCATGGCCAGAATGCGCATCTCGCCGGCATTCACGTTGGACTCAACCTGGGAGAGGTTCATGAAGCCCATGGAGACGTGTCCGCCCATGACTGTGGCCTTGGCGTTGGACGATCCGGTGGCGGGCACGCCCTTAACCGTGCATCCCGTGGATTCGTTAAACTGGGCCAGGGCAAAGGCGTCGTCGCTTCCCGGTCCGGATGTGGATCCGGTAAGGGAGCCCGGGGCCAGTTTGTCGGCGTCAATAATATCCTGGATTGTCTTGAAGGGGCTTGAGTCGGGCACTACAAGCACGCCGGGGTCTGTTACAAAATTGTAGAGGGTTTCGAAGTCGTCCATGGTATAGCCCGCCCTCTGGGATGAAATGTGGGCGGTAAAGTGGGGCGTGTAGATGGTGCCGATGGTGTAGCCGTCGTTCTTGGCCCTTGCAAGGGCGTCGAAGCCCCTCTGTCCTCCCGCGCCGTCAATGTTGTTGATTACGAAGGGCTGGGGAGAATACTTCTCGGCGAATTTTGCAAAAAGGCGGGCCATGGTGTCGGTTCCGCCCCCCGCATTGGAGGCCACAATGATTGTGACGGGCTTACTCGGGTAGTCCGCCGCCAGGGCAGCCCCCGCTCCGAATAAAACGCACAGCGCCGTTAAAACCAGAATTGCTCTTTTCATTTTCTCGTCTCCTTTCGATTATAGGTGCCAACGTTTTGCTTATCGCTTCTTTTT
>JAAYQT010000116.1 GCA_012519165.1 Synergistaceae bacterium | reverse complement strand
GGTTTTTAACCACTCCTCCCCGGACGTCTTCATCTCCTCCTCAGGTAGTTCCCTGAGCCGGAGAAGGGCCGCCCTTATGGGAAGCGCCGAAGCCTGTTCAAATAATACCCCGCCGGCTATTGCGGCCCGTACTGCCGAATCGCACCCCGCCAGCAGGGAGAGATAAATCTTCTGCAGGGAGAGGGAAAAGGAGGCGTCTTGGGCCGAAAAGGCGTTCTGTTGAAGAAACAGGACCCTCGCCAGTTCCGCCATGTGGATATTCCACCTGTCTTCCTCGGAAAGTCCGTCCCTGCCCACAAGCTGGATCAATTCCAGCAGGGACTGCTCTTTTTCAAGAAGATTTTTAAGATAATCCCTTAGTTCGAACCAGTCTTCGCCCAGATTCTCCCTGAACCAGGGGGCGAGCATGGATGAATAGAGGGTGTAGCTCTGAGTCCAGTTTATAGCCGGGAAATGCCGCTGCTGGGCCAGGGTTTTGTCCAGCGCCCAGAAGGCGCCCGACATGCGGAGGCTAGCCTGGGTCACCGGCTCGGAAAAGTCTCCCCCGGCTGGAGAGACGGCGTTTACCACCGTAATGGATCCCACCCTGGAAGGGGAACCCAGAGCCTCGGTTCTGCCTGCCCTTTCGTAGTACTGGGCAAGCCTCGACCCCAGATAGGCGGGGTACCCTTCTTCACCCGGCATCTCCTCAAGGCGTCCGCTTATCTCCCGGAGAGCCTCGGCCCACCTGGAAGTAGAGTCTGCCATGATTGCCGCGTTGTAGCCCATGTCTCTGAAGTACTCTCCCAGGGTCATCCCCAGGTATATACTGGCCTCTCTGGCCGCCACGGGCATGTTGGAGGTGTTGGCAACCAGGACTGTTCTGTCCATCAGGGGTCCGCCGGTCATCGGGTCGGAGAGCCCGGGGAATTCCTCCAGAACTTCGGTCATCTCGTTGCCTCTTTCGCCGCAGCCGATGTAAATTATGAGGTCGGCGGAGCTCCATTTGGCAAGGGACTGCTGGGTAACCGTCTTTCCGGTGCCGAAGCCCCCCGGAAGGACTGCGGCTCCCCCCAAGGGGATGGGAAATAGCGTATCAAGCACCCTCTGCCCCGTCAGCAGGGGGATTTCGAAGGGCAGTCTTTTCTTTACCGGCCTTGGGACCCGCACCCTCCACCTCTGGGTCATGGTCAACTCCCGGCCGTCCTCCAGCCTTGCCAGAGGTTCGCCGGCAGTGTAGTCGCCGTCGGGGGCCGCCCACGCGACCTTGCCCGGCGCATGGCCCGGCGGGACCATGATCAGGTGGTTGAAGGTGGGGTTCTCCCTGACTGTTCCTATGACGTCGCCAGGCAGCAGCAGATCTCCGGGGGATACGGAGGTTATAAAAGGAAAGGTTCTGTCTCTTCTTTGGGTCGGGGCGGAAGCGCCCCTTGCGAGGAAAATACCCTCCTCGCCCAGAATTTCGAGGGACCGGCCTATGCCGTCGAAAACGCCGCCGAGAAGGCCCGGGCCCAGGTCCACTGAAAGCAGGTCGTCCTCGAAGATAACGGACGATCCCGACTCCACCCCGTCGGTGTCCTCGTAGACCTGGATGCGTACGCAATCCCTTTCAATACGGATCACCTCGCCCAAAAGGCCTTCCTTTCCCACCCTGGCCACTTCGAACATAGCGACGGCCTTCTCGGGAACAACGGTGACCACCGGGCCCGATACTCCCGTTACGACTCCCTTTTTAACCATTTAACAGTTCACCTCGTATCCTGCGCTCTCGCAGGAAGGAAACACAATCCAGACAGGATCGGAAGATTTTTCGAGCCTTTTTTTTACCGTCTCCTGAAGGCCTTCAAACCACGCTCTCTCCACCGCCACGAAGGCAGGCCGTTCCTCTCCGAGAACTGAGAGGACCGAGGGGCATTCCCCCGGAGATTCGCAGGGCAGAGGGACAAATCCCAGCAGCGACCAGAGGTCGACAAAAACCTGGCTTCCCACTGCGAATGCCCTTCGGTTTTCAGTCACGGACCTTCACCGTCCCCTCATCCGGAAGGAAAAGGTGCTCGGCGATCTCCTCAGGGGACATTTTTAACGAAGCCCCCACGGCAATTAGGGACAGGTTCTTCCACTCCTGCACCGCCCGGGCGGAGTATCCCAGAAGGACGTCGATGCCAAGGAGGTTTTTTCTGTAGAGGCGCCTCTGCCACTCGTAAAAACTTCTTTGAAAGGAGCGGAATATTTCCGACTCGGCGCGTCCCTCTCCCAGTCCCGGGATGTCCTTCCACCCCGATGAAGCAAAGAGCGCCTCCATGTCCCGTGACGACTGAAGTATTTCTTTAGAAAATCCCCACCCGCCCGTAAAGTATTCAGGCTCCCCTTCTTCCTTTGAACCTCTCCGAAGCCAGATGCTGAAGTTCCACAGGTCGGTAAGCCGGCCCAGGTATTCTGCCATCCTGCGGCCGTTTTGATTCTTTCGCGTTGCCGCCTGTTTTCTCCACCACTCAGCCCACCCGGAGTAAAAGGACCGCTCCGCCCTGAAAAGGTCCCCCGTCTCGTGAAGAGTCATGTAGGCAACTCCCAGAATCCGGGCAATATCGTTGTCTTCCTGGTGGCAGCGGATTGCTCCTGCCGCAGGAGTCGCGTGTTTTCGCCACAGATCGTCATAAAAGGATGTGTCCGCAAGGGCGTACCTGTGCCAGGAAGGGGAGTTCTTCTGCCGGAGGGGTCCGGGGGAGGCCCGGAGGAGGATCCGGCCGTTGTGCAGGTCGCCCATGGAAAGGATAAGACAGATAAATACAAAAGTCTCGCCCCTCGCCAGGAGTGCCGTATCGAGGAGGAGATCGGCCGTTCCGGCCGACAGGGCGTTTTCAATTCTCCCGAGAAGGGAGCCGCCCCCCGTGGCAAGCTGTTCCCTGTATCTCGGGCCGTACTGGCTTTCCAGCAGAAACAGCTCCAGATCCTCGGGGGCGCCCGACGCCAGCCGGAGGAAGACGTCTCGCCCCAGAAGCCTGGCGGCCCTCGCCCGGACTACGGCGTTAACATATTCATAGTTTGGAGATTCGTCCGCTGATTTCTGTGAAAGAATCATTCATAAGCCGGGAAAGTTTGAGTGAAAAAACGGTCTTCATCCTCCCCCATCGCGCGAGGAGCGTGTTGTCGATGATCTCGTTTTCCGTCTCCGCCCGGCAACCACCCCATCCGTCAAGATTTGACTCCCTAACTTCCACGTCGGTTAAAAAACCTTCCCCGCCAAGGGCTTCTGTTATGAGTCCGCCGTCGCCGGTTTCGACAAAAAGAACAGCGGGCCTCCCGCAGGCCTCCAGGGCTTCCCTGGCAAGGGCCGCCATTGCAGCGTCGTACCTTTGCCGGTCGGAGGACTTGAGCGCAGTTACCCTCTGTCTGAGTTCGCCCTCGGCCCTCTCCTTCAGCCTGGAAAATTCCTCAAGAAAGACGGCCCTTGCGGAAGACCAGCCTTCTTTTTTCTTTTCGCCTGCCAGGCTGTTAAACCTGGCATCCTGTTCTTTTCTAAGGGCGCTCACCTTTTTTTGAACAGCCATTCTGCCCTCGGCGACCAGGTTTGTGATCTTTTCGTCCCTTTCCTGTTCAAGACGCTTTATCCCGGCCAGGTGTTCCCTCTTCAGGGCCTCCTTGAAGGATTCCAGACCCCTTCCGCCCTCCATGGTCTTTTGAGGCTCAGGCAAACCTGAGGATGAGCATTATGGCCACAACGAAGCCCAAGATTACCATGGTTTCGGGAAGGGCCTCCAGAATGATGATGGTTCCTCCCGTTTCGGGCTTTTCCGCCACAGTGCCCGCTCCGGCAGTGCCGATTTTGGCCTGGGCGTAGGCCGTGGCTATGGCCGGTATACCCACCGCAAGGGCCGCCGCTATAGCTATTATTGCTTTTTCCAAGAAGATCCGCTCCTTCTCTGAAATGGTTTGTATTCCTCTCCGTTGCCGGAATAAAATTTGCCGAAAAATTCCACGTAGTGAAGTCTTGCCGCGTGAAGGCCCGACCCTCCGATGGCCAGCACAAAGTTTAAAAGGTGAATCATCACCGCCAGGGTAACCCCCAGGACGGACAGCCCGAAGACGTCCATGAAACTGGACGCCACCATGGCCAGTATGGCGGAGGACAGGCCTATGGCCGCAATTCTTACGTAGCTTATAATATTTCCGAAGCTTCCGAAGGCTTCAATAATGCCTCCGATCCCCCCTCCCCCGATCAGCAGGACCAGCCCCACAATAAGGAGGATAATCGGAATGGAGAAAAACGCGCCGTGAAGTTCCGCCTTCAAAACCATTAAGCCGATGATAAAGCTGAACAAAATGACAAAGTTGCCGGATTTTTCCATCCACTGATGTCTCTGCCTGTTTCTAACCCCCTGCCAGACGCCGATCAGAAGTCCCAGCATTACATGGGCCGCCCCAAGGGCTACAGTAAAGGCCATGACCGGGGTGACGCTCTCCGACCGCTCCACCCACAGGGGCTCCATGTGAAATAGCCTGTGGCCCGTATCGCCGAAGAATTCGCCCCAGGCGGCCCCCCAGGCCATGCTCCAGAGGGAGACTGCCAGCAGGATAGAACCTATCTTTCTTACAATTTCTCCGGCGTTTCTTTTAAGTTTAAGGGCAATTAAAAACAGCACGGCCCCGTAGCCTATGTCGCCGACCATGCAGCCGGAAAAGAAGGGGAAGAAAAGCGCAATTGCGCCCGTAGGGTCCACACCCGTATAGGAAGGGGGGCTCAGTAGTTTTAAAAAGAGTTCGAAGGGGGCTGACAGGGAAGGGTTTTTAAGGGATGTAGGAATCCTGCCCCACTCGCCCTCCTCCGGCCTCCTCCACTGAAGCAGAACGTCGTCGCCGAACTTTTCTTTCAGAGCGGCGACGGTGGCCTCCAGAGCGTCCTCGGGTATCCACCCGAAAAGGCCGAAGGAGTTAGGGGACAGAGTGAGTCCAGCCTCCACCGAGGCCTGTTCGGTTTTTCCGTCCAGGAACATAAAGAGCGCCCCCAGGCGCGGTCCCCATTCGGAGGAGGTTCTTTTAAGATCGGCAGCAATGACTGCGAGCCGGGAAGAAAGTTCTTCAATTCTTTTTTCCACAGCCTCAAGACGGCATTCGGCAGAAACGCCCGGACACAGCTCCGACAGGTCCCAGGGAAGGGCCTTTCGCTCAGTAAGAATTTTGCCGGTCTCGCCCTCCAATCCCCTTGGTATCCTAACCCCGAGTACTCCAAAGGCGTCCTTGCCGGATACAAAGTGAACCCTGCCCTCCCAACCCTCTCCCCTTGCGGAGTAGGCGGTTTTCAGGGCGGCTACGGCGCCGTTTGCGTTTTCTTCTGTTACAAGCCAAAGGGCGGTGGACTCTCTGGTTCGGCCGTGCCTGAAGAAAGAAGCGAATAAGTCCAGGGTTTCTTTTCCCTTTTTTAACCTTGCCAGGAGTTCTTCCGAATCGTTTTTCTCCTTCAACAGGGAGGCAAGTCGGACGGCGAACTCTTCAAGACTTTTTTCTATTTCGTGCGTGAGCTCTTCAGGGCTCAGGCCCGACATAAGCTTTTCAACGGATTCTACGCTGTCGCCGGTTATACCCGCCCAGTCGCTCCACCCGAGGGATTCCACCAGGCCCAGAATTTTGCTCCTCAGCAGACGCAGTGACGCCAGCCCCGCCGGGTCCTCCCCGCGGGGTCCCTTGCCCTGCCCGATGTGAAGTACTCCCAGGCGGTGCATCTCCTGTATAACGTCTTTTTGTCTGGCCGACACTCCCCATATGGCCAGCCTGATCATGGGCTGAATCATGGTTTTGCCTCTCCTAAAAGCATGGCGAAGGCTTCGTCCACAAGGGCGCCAAGCATCTCATTTTTCTCCGCCTGTTCAGAAAGCCTGTCTTTGAGGGACATAACCTCTCTGTCCATCTCCTCTGAAAGCAGTGCGAGGGCCTCTTCACGGGCGCTCCACTCTTCCCTTACCTGTTTAAGGGTCTCGGCTTCCATTTCTGAAAGACGAAGGAGCGCCTCCTCTTCCGCAGCACGGCACTCCCTCTTCTTCTCCTCCAATTCTTCACCCAGTTTTATGGAATAAATCCGCAGCGCCTCTTCAATTTCGCCGAAGTCTCCGGGTGAGCTGCGGTTTTTATCTTTCATCATTGTTTCCTCCGGCGCTTTCCTCCATCAGAAATTCGCAGAAGGCCTCGCGGCTGATCATGCCTGCCAGCTTGCCGTCTTCCACCACGGGCAGGCACTCCACGGATTTTCTTATCATGAGGTCGGCAACTACCATCAGGTCCGTTTCCGGCTCCACAAACACGAGATCCGTGGACATAAACTCCCCCACTTTTTTTTGGCCGAAGGCCCTGAACCGTGAGACGAGCAGCTCCTCTTCATCCTCCAGAAAGGACGACCTGGCCAGAACTTCAAGGTAGGTGGGAACGGCGGCCTTAAGAACGTCCGCTTCGGAAAAGAAGCCCACAAGGTTCCAGTCGTCGTCCAGAACGTGGATTCCGTGAAGGTTATGGCTGTATAAAATGTGAACGGCATCGTGAACAAGGTCGTTCTCCGTAACGGAGGTAAGATCCGGGTCCATGATGTCCTTTGCAGTAGTCTTCTTCATCCGGCATTTTTCTCCTTCCCGTAGGGGTGAAGTCCAAGCCTGGTCATTAAAACTTTGCAGACAAAAAGGAAAAGGTCAAGGTCCCGTCTCCATCTCCAGGGCTCCTGGATGAGCCGGTAAAGCCATTCGAGGCCCATCTTCTGCCATGACCGGGGCGCCCTCTTCAGCATTCCGGAGATCACGTCAAAAGCGCCGCCTACTCCTACCGCCACCAAATCGCCAAGGTGCGGGGCATTGTCCATGATCCAGATCTCCTGCCTTGGAACCCCCATGGCCACGAATAAGATCCTGGCGCCGCTGTTGCGGATATCTTCAGCCACTGAAGGGTCTGACGGGTCGAAGAAGCCGTTTCTCCAGCCTGCAATATTAAGTTCGGGGTGACGGGCCTGAAGAGCCTCCGCCGCTCCCCTTACCGCTTCTTCCCTGGCGCCGAGCAGATACACGGGCAGACCAGCAGCGGCGGCCGTCCTGACAAGGCGGGTCATAAAGTCGATCCCGGCCACCCGCTCCTGAACCGGCCTCCCCAGAAAACGGAGGGCCCATACCAGACCCGCGCCGTCGGCAAGGGTGAGGAAGGATTCTTTAAGAGCTTTTGCGTAGGCAGGGTTTTTTTCTGCGTCCATCACGGAGAGGGCGTTTACCGTACTTACCAGGGAGACGCCCCGGCCGGATCTGGCTGCGGCGCCCGCTTTGGCAAGGGCGTAGTCCATAGATACGTCGTCGACCTCGGTACTCCAAATTGCAGGTCTTTTGAGCATTTCCCCGCTCTCCTTCATTGTCATGATGAAAGGTATGATGGCAATGCCGGTGAAGATGATAATGGCGCTTACCCAGAACATCACCGGGATGGAGCTTCCAAGCCTGGTGACTGCAACGATGGCTCCGATAAGGGCGCACAGGGATGTTATAAATCTTACTGCGCTGGGGTGATCCAGTCCTCTGCTGATCAGCTTTCTGTAAAGCGCCGCCGCCCCCCTGGGCCTGGATGCCAGCGCAAGGCCGACGAAATGAAGGGACGCTTCAGCAATCGGAATGGCGAAGAGACCCAGGGGAAGGAGCATAAAGGCTCCGAAGGCAATCCCCTTGGTGACGCCCAGGATGGAAGTTCCCGCTAAAAGCACTCCCCACATGGCCGCCAGGGAATTGCCGATACGGCGGAACATGTGGCCGTGCCTGCTCCAGAAGGCGCCCAGGAAGCAGACGCCGCAGAGGGACATAAAAAACGCATCCGGCAGGTTCTGACCCGAGAATACTGCGGCCAGGAGCAGCAGGGAGAAGCTGACCGCCAGCAGATGCCCGGCCATGCCTGGAATATTGTCCAGCTGCTGAAGCAGGGCGGGGAAGATACCCACCCAGAGGGCTGTAAGGGCTATGGAGGCCCCGGGGGACAGGTAATGAAACTGCCCCCCTGACATGCCAATGAAGCCGATGCCCGGCCCGAAAAGGCCGAAGATCACGCCGATGCCCAGGTATGCGGTCTTCCATGCCCAGTGGGGCTTTACCTGTTCGCAGGTACCCACCAGGGAGGCCGCCACGGCCATGGCAACAATAAAACGGGACGACGGGCTCCCCGCCCACAGGGCGGCCAGAAGCCACACCGCAACTACCAGCAGGTCCCTGAAGTAGTTGTACTGGCCCGTCTCCATTCGTTTTCTGCAGAACCGCTGCAATGCGACGCAGATAAAAACAGCAGCGGGGATAAAAAGAGCAAGGTTTGCCATGGACGCCATCCCGTTAACAAAATATGTTCAACTTATCATTCTACCAGTCTGCCGCAAAATTTTCCACTTCGCGCCCCGGCCTTTTCTCACCGTATTTCAGTCAGGCCTCCCATGTAGGAAACCAGGGCTTCGGGGACTTTTACAGATCCGTCTTCCTGCTGGTAGTTCTCCAAAACTGCGATGAGGGTCCTCCCCACCGCGATTCCCGAACCGTTGAGGGTGTGGACGAATCTGGGCCTTCCGCCGTCCTCGGGGCGGTAGCGGGTGTTCATCCTCCTGGCCTGGAAGTCTTCGCAGTTGCTGCAAGAGCTTATCTCCCTGTACTTGTACTGGGATGGAAGCCAGACTTCCACGTCGTAGGTCTTGCTTGCGCCGAAGCCCATATCCCCGGTGCAGAGGCAGATGGTCCTGTGGGGTATCCCCAGGGTCCTTAGCGCCTCCTCGGCGTTGTCCGTCATGGCCTCCAGCTCGTCGTAGCTCTTCTCCGGTACGGAGAGCTTTACCATTTCCACCTTGTCGAACTGGTGCTGCCGGAGCATGCCCCGGACGTCCCTGCCGTGGGCTCCGGCCTCTCTGCGGAAGCAGGGCGAATAGGCGGTGTAGTACAGGGGCAGCTGCTTCTCCTCCAGAATCTCCCCCGCGTGCAGGTTGGTAAGGGGCACCTCCGACGTGGGGATAAGCCACAGGTCGTCGTTTTCACACTTGTACAGGTCGTCGGCAAACTTGGGAAGCTGTCCCGTGCCCTGCATGGTCCTGGAGTTTACCATGAAGGGGGTGAGCATCTCCGTGTAGCCGTGTTTTTCAGTATGGAGATCCAGCATAAAGTTCATCAACGCCCGTTCGAGCCTGGCGCCATGCCCTCTCAGCACAGTAAAACGGCTCTGGGCAAGGGACGCGCCCTTTTCGAAGTCCAGGATACCCAGGTCCTCTCCGATGTCCCAGTGAGCTTTGGGCTCAAAGGCGAACTCTTTCGGCTCGCCCCAGCGGCGCACTTCAAGGTTGTCGTTTTCGTCCTTACCCACCGGCACGGAGCTGTGGGGCCTGTTGGGAAGGTTCAGGAGAATTTCGGACATCCTTTCGTCCACCTCGGAGATCCGCCCGTCAATCTCCCTGATTTTCTCGCCTATAACCCGCATCTCCTCCATCAGGGAGTCGGCGTCGTCGCCCCTGGCTCTTGCGGCGCCCACCTTTTTGGAGCCCTCGTTCCTCCGGGCCTTGAGTTCTTCGGTCTCGGTAACCAGTTCCCGCCGGGCTTCGTCCAGTTCAAGAAGGGGTCCGATGTCCATGTCGTTGTTACGGTTCGCAAGGAGCCGCTTTACTTCTTCCGGTTCCGAGCGAATCCACCTGATGTCAAGCATTTTCTTCTATCTCCTTTCCAGAGCGAAGCTCTTTAATTACATTTACTGTTTCGATAGCGGCAAGGGCCGCCTCCGCCCCCTTGTTTCCGGCTTTGCTTCCCGACCGGGCCACGGCCTGCTCCATAGTGTCGGTGGTGAGCACGCCGAAGGAGACGGGAACCCTCTGGGTCATGGCCACGGCGGCCAGCCCTTTGGACATTTCCGCCGAGACGTATTCGAAGTGGGGAGTATCTCCCCTTATGACTGCGCCGAGGGCTATGATGGCGTCGTACTTGCCGCTGAGGGCCGCCTCCTTTGCAACAAGGGGCAGCTCCCAGGCGCCGGGGACTTTTACCACGTCAATGGCGCGGATGCTTACGTCGTGGCGCAGAAGCATATCCTTCGCCCCCTCCAGCAGTTTTTCGCTGAAGAGGCTGTTGAACCTGGATACAACTATGCAGAACCGTAGTCCTGCGCCAATCAGCCTGCCTTCGATAACCTTCACTTTTTACCGCACCTCCCGGCGTTATTTGCCCCCTGTTTAAGTCCGTTCAGAATATGCCCCAGCTTCTCCTCCTTGGCCCCAAGGTAGCGCTCGTTATAGGGGTTCGGCTGAATGACCAGGGGTACCCGCTCCACTATCTCAAGGCCGTAGCCCTGCAGGCCCACCACTTTCCTGGGGTTATTGGTTATAAGCCTTATGCTTTTCACTCCCAGGTCCTGCAGGATCTGGGCGCCGATCCCGTAGTCCCGAAGGTCGGCGGGGAAACCCAGGGCTTCGTTGGCTTCCACTGTATCCATGCCCTCTTCCTGGAGCTTGTAAGCTTTAAGCTTTTCGGCTATGCCTATTCCTCTGCCCTCCTGGCGCATGTAGAGCAGCGCCCCCAGTCCTTCTTTTTCTATCATGTTCATAGCTTCTGCCAACTGGGAGCCGCAGTCGCACCGGAGGGAGCCGAATACGTCCCCGGTGAGGCACTCGGAGTGGACCCTTACCAGGATGTTTTCCCTGCCCCGTAAATCTCCCTTCACGAGGGCGATATGCACGTGCTCCAGGTTTTCGTCGTTTATATCCCTATAGGCGAAGGCCCTGAAAAAACCCCGGGTTGTGGGAAGTTCCACTTCGGCAATTTTTTCAACCAGCTTCTCCCTCCGGCTGCGGTAGGCGATCAGGTCTTCAATGGAAATGATCTTAAGTCCGTGTTCGGCCGCAAATTTCGCAAGGTCGGGAACGCGGGCCATGGAGCCGTCGTCGTTCATTATCTCGCAGATTACCCCCGCCGGCGGAAGTCCGGCCAGCCGGGCCAGATCTACGGAGGCCTCCGTATGGCCCGCCCTCTTCAGCACGCCGCCCCGTCTTGCTTTCAGCGGAAAAACATGGCCGGGACGGTAAAAATCCTCCAGCCCGGAGGCAGGGTCGGCAAGGGCCCGGGCGGTGCGGGCCCTCTCCTCTGCGGATACGCCCGTGGTACACCCCTCCCGGACGTCTACGGTCACCAAAAAAGCGGTACCCTGCTTGTCGGCGCCCTCCCTTACCATGGGCTCCAGAGCCAGCCTTTTTACAATATCCTCGTCCAGGGGCGCGCAGACAAGCCCCCGGCCGTGCTTTACCATAAAGTTAATATCCTCGGCAGTAACTGCGGACGCAGCCGCCACCAAGTCTCCTTCGTTTTCCCGGCAGTCGTCGTCCACGACTATAACCATCTTTCCGTTTCGGATATCCTCCACGGCCTCTTCAATGGAGCTGAAGACGCCGCTCCCCATTTTGCCTTCTCCGCAAAGCGCGGGCATAAAACCGCCTCCCGTAGGCGCTACAGCCACCCCGCATCCGTCAGAAACTCCCGGGTGAGGGATGGGACGCCGTTATTTGAAGATTTTAAAGCTCCTCCTGAGAGAAACTTTTTTACATATTTGCCAAGAATATCCGCCTCAACGTTTACCCTGTCCCCGGGCCTTAACCAGCCCAGGGTAGTGGCCCGGAGAGTGGAGGGTATTAGACCCAGGACGCAGTAGTCCTCAGACGCTGAGGCTATGGTAAGGCTTACGCCGTCCACTGCCAAAGAGCCCCTGGGTACCACGAGGGAAGCAGTCTCCCCGTCCAGGGCAAGGGTCATCAGGTAGCCGTCCGAGCCTGTTTTGATCTCCCTGACGGTTGCCACTCCGTCAATATGCCCCGTGACAAAGTGGCCGTCGAGCCTCCCGTCCGCTCTTAAGGCCCTTTCCAGGTTTACGCCGCTTCCGGGCCTTAGGTTTCCGATTACAGATTTTTTGAGCGTCTCGGGCATAACGTCCACGGAGAATATTTCACCGCTAAAGGAGATTACGGTAAGACAGGCTCCCCCTACCGCCACCGACTGGCCGGGGGAGAGCTCCCCATCGTACATGGGGGCCCTTATGGCGAGAACCGCGCCCCCCTCGCCCTTCTTAAGGGATATAACCGTCCCCACCGTCTCTACAAGGCCGGTGAACATTCCGGAGCTCCTTCTATCAAAAAATCCCGGCCAATCTCACGGAATACGGGAGAAGCGATTTTTACCGTTTCATCCATGGCCATAAAGGACAGGGCCCCGGAGAAGGGGCGGTTTTTCCCCATGATTCGGGGCGAGATAAAGAGGGAGAGCCAGTCCACCGCGCCCTCCCTGAAGAAGGAACCGATTACAGACGGCCCCCCCTCCACCAGCAGGCTGCATACCCCCCTGGACGCCAGGGTTGAAAGTACGCAGGGTATTGAAAGGCGGCCAGATTCAGAGGGCACCGAAATCACTTCCGCTCCCGACGCCGCCGCCCTGGCAATATTCGCCGGGGGCGCCTCGCCCGAGATAAAAAATATCGTGTCCTCCCTGAAGACTTTTGATCGGGGAGGGGATGAGAGTTTTGAGTCCAGTACCACCCTCAGCGGGGACCTGCCGCCGGTATGCCTTACGGTGAGTTCGGGGTCGTCGGCAGCCACCGTACCCGCCCCTACGAGTACTGCATCGTGTTCGGACCGGAGCCTGTGGGCTGCGGTTCTTGCGTCTATCCCGGTAATCCACTTGCTTTCGCCGTTTTCCAGGGCCATCCCGCCGTCAAGGCTTATGGCGCCCTTTACCGTAACCCAGGGCCTTCCCAGGGTCGCCCTTCGTATGTAGCCCCGGTTAAGACTGCGGCACTCGTCCTCCAGAACTCCCCGCACCACTTCAACCCCGGACTGCTGCAGGAAATCGAACCCCTTCCCCGACACCCTCCCGTCCGGGTCGGTCATGCCGGCCACCACCCTTGCTATTCCCCGCCCGGCTATAAGGGGCGCGCAGGGCGGAGTCCTGCCGGTGTGAGCGCAGGGCTCAAGGTTGACGTAAAGCTCAGCCCCCCTGGCGTCCTCAATCCTGGAAAGAGCGGCCCGTTCAGCGTGGTCCCCGCCGCAGTGGGAGTGAAAACCCTCCGAAAGCACGCGGCCGTCCTTAACCACCACGCAGCCGACCATGGGGTTGGGGGAGGTACTTCCCGTGCCCCTTATGGCCAGGCTCAGGGCCCTCCTCATAAAATACTCGTCAACTCTCCCGGGTCTCAGTCCCACCGTAGCTCTCCTTCAGCGCGGTTAAAATTCTTTCCGCCATGGCCGGCCCGATGCCGGGCGCGCTCATAAGTTCAAGGGGCGAAAGGGATGCAATATTCCTTGCGCTGCCAAATTTTCCCAGCAGCTGGGCCGCCCGGTGTTTCCCTATGCCCGGAATATCTTCCAGCGCCGACCTCCTCAGCCTTGAGGACCTTGAACTTCTGTGACTTTCAACAGCAAATCTGTGCGACTCGTCCCTTATCCTCTGAAGAAGGCGGAGGGCTGAATCGCTGAAATCAAGCCGCAGGGGATCCTCTCCCGCATTATGGTATATCAGTTCCTCCTCTTTTGCCAGAGCAACGGCGGGCAAATCCCTTAAGCCGAGGTTGTCAAGGGCCTCCCTGGCAAACTTAAGCTGCACCGGGCCGCCGTCAATGAGTACAAGCTGGGGCAGGGGCTCGTTTCCCTTCAGGGACTGGCTGTAACGGCGGGTAACGGTCTCTTCCATGGAGCGGAAGTCGTCCACTCCCTCCACGGTTTTAATCCTGAATTTCCTGTAGAGGGAGGTGTTAGGGGAACCCTGCTCAAAGACCACCACCACCCCGTAGGTCTCCCTGCCCGACATATGGGATATATCGAAGCCGTCTATCCTCCAGGGGAGGACCGGCAGGCCCAGGAGCTGCTGAAGGCGGTTAAGGCACTGCCACATATCCCCGTCGAAGTCCTCCCTGAGGGGGGAGGTTATCCGCTGCCTGGTAATTCTCCAGATGGCCCTGATGGTATCCCGCAGCCTTGCCGCCTCCTCGAAGTCCAGTGATTTTGCGGCCTGGTCCATACGCTTCCGCAGCCGCTCCACCACCTCGGAGGCCTGTCCCTGCAGCAGTAAAATTACGTCGTCCACCCTCTCCCTGTATTCCGAGGGGGTGACCAGCCCGGCGCAGGGCCCAAGGCACCTTCCCAGGGAGTAGTGCAGGCAGGGCCTGACCTTCTTGTCCCCCTCCGTGCCGTCGATTTCCCTGGCGCAGATCCGCAGGGGAAAGTATCTTTCAATAAGCCTAAGCAGGGAGCGCACATCGCCCGCGCTGACGTAGGGGCCGAAGTACAGGGCGTTGTCCCCGGCCTTCTGCCGGGTTACCACAATCCGGGGGAAGAGGTCGTCCGTTATTTTTATGTAAGGGTACCGGTCGGCCATCTTCAGGTCCACGTTGAAGAAGGGGCTGTATTTTTTTATCAGCTTGGCTTCAAGAATAAGGGCCTCCACTTCGGACTCCGTCCTGATGATAGAGATGTCCTCAATGGATTGCACCAGCTTTCTCAGCCTGGGGGAGGCGAAAGATGAGCCGTGGCGGAAGTATGACGCCACCCTCTTTTTCAGGGATTTTGCTTTTCCCACATAGATAACGCTACCCTCTGCGTCCCTCATAAGGTACACGCCGGGCCTGTCGGGAAGTTTTTTTATAAGGGTTGCAAGTCTTTCGCCTGCCACGTTCTTCTCCTTTTCTGCCTGGGATGATTCCATAATACATATTTTACGTTATAATTCCAAATTAGAAAGCTTGCGGAGGTGCAAAAAAGAATGAGCCTTGTTTTATACAACGACCTTACCAGGACAAAGGAACCTTTCGTCCCCCTGCGCGAGGGGCATGTAGGGTTCTATAGCTGCGGCCCCACGGTCTACGACTATTTCCATATAGGGAACGCCAGGCCCTTCATAGTCTTCGACGTACTCAGGAGGTACCTCGAATTCAGCGGTTACCGGGTAACCTTCGTCCAGAACTTTACCGACATCGAAGACAAAATGATTGCCAGGGCAAATCGGGAGGGCATAACCGTCCGGCAGCTGGCGGACCGGTTTATCGCGGAGTACTACAAGGACGCTGACGCCCTGGGCGTTAAACGGGCCACCCACAACCCCCTGGCAACGGAGCATATGGACGAAATTATCGAGCTTGTATCCACCCTTATTAAAAAGGGCCATGCCTATGAATCAGAGGGCGACGTCTACTTCGACGTAAAAAGCTTCTCCAAGTACGGCGCTCTGTCGAAGCAGACCATCGACGAGCTTCAGGCCGGCGCCAGGATCGATGTTACGGAAAACAAGCGGCACCCTCTGGACTTCGCCCTGTGGAAGGCGGCGAAGGAAGGCGAACCCCACTGGACAAGCCCCTGGGGCGAAGGCCGTCCCGGCTGGCACATAGAGTGCAGCGCCATGGCCATGAAGTACCTTGGCGAGACCCTGGACATCCACTCCGGGGGCACGGACCTCACCTTCCCCCACCATGAAAACGAAATAGCCCAGACGGAGGCGGCTACAGGAAAACCCTTTGTTAAATACTGGATTCACAACGGCTACCTTCTCATCGACAAGGAGAAGATGTCAAAATCCCTGGGCAACTTCCTCACCGCAAGAGCCGCGCTGGAGCAGTTCCCCGCCAGGGCCATAAGATTTTTCATGCTCAGCGCCCACTACCGCTCCCCCATCAACTTCTCCGAGGACAGCCTTCACCAGGCCAGGGCCGCCATGGACCGCCTGGATAACTGCTGGTCCGACCTGCGCTACGCCATAGACTCCCGGAAGAAGGGCGAAACCGGGGAAGGAAAAGAACTATCGGCCCGCTTTGCGGACCTTGAAAAAAAATTCCGAGCGGTCATGGACGACGACTTCAACACGGCCGGGGCCATGGGGGTCATCTTCGACGGGGTAAAGATCATCAACACTTACCTGAAGGAGAATGAAATCCTGGACATGGAGGCCCTCCGGTCGGCCGAGAACTTCTTCGTAAAAATTGACTCCGTCATGGGACTTCTACCTGCGGAGGCTGACGGCGGCGATGAAGAGCAGGAGATTGAAAAGCTCATCGCTGAAAGAAACGAGGCCAGAAAAAACAGGGACTTCGGCCGCTCAGACGAGATTAGGGACGACCTGGCCGCAAGGGGAATTATCCTGGAGGACACCCCCGACGGCACCAAGTGGAAGAAAAAAGCATAAAACTAGCGGGCGGGGGGATCCCCGCCCTTTTTAATCCTCCGTTCCAGGAAGAGGGCGAGAGGTACTCCCAAAAAGCAACACGCCGCCATTTGGCCCAACCCCACGTAGAGGACGCATGCCAGGAAGGGCATATCCAATAAAAAAGAAAGATACCCCCCTACCACCAGCATATTTATAACCACCGGCGGCAGGGAAGCGAGCCATGCATTGGGCGCCCTGGCGGACAGCAGGGCCGCAGCCAGAGTGGCCCCTGAGCCGAGGACGGCGTCAACTACCCCGTAGCCGCCCGCCAGGTTTGCGATAAGGCAGCCTATAAACAGCCCGGGAACAGCCCCGGGTAACAGGTAAGGGAGCGCCGTAAGGGCTTCCGCCACCCTTATTTGCACCGGACCGTAGGACAGGGGCGCTAGAAGAAGGGTCGCCGCCGCGTAGGCCGCCCCGATCAGGCCCGCAAGGGCAAGGGCGCCTGCTTTATTCCCGGTTCGGTCCGTTTGTCGGTTCATTATTCGGCCGAAGGGGTTCGTCCCCCTTCTTTCCCTTTAACAGCGGCACAAACCGGCAGTACTCATGCCAGGTATCCTTAATGCGGCCGTTTCCAAGTTTTTTACGCAGAAGAAGACGCTGCCCGCCCGACATGACCGAAACCGGGGCGACCAGCCTTCCGCCCTTCGCCAAAACATCGGTCCACCACCGCTCAAGTTCGGGGGCGGCGGCGGTTACAATTACGCCGTCAAAGGGACCTTCGGGCCGGTCTTCCGCGCTGCCGTCGGTCCAGAGAACCTCGGCGTCATAGCCCAGCCTTGCCAGTCTCTCCCGCGACTCAAGGGCGAGCTTTTTTATCCGCTCCATGGTGACCACCTTAACACCCATGGCGCAAAGTACCGCCGCCTGATAACCGGACCCGGTACCCACCTCCAGGACCCGCTCTCCCGGAGAAGGGGCTAGCAACTCGGTCATCCGTCCGACCATATAGGGCTGGGAGATTGTCTGATCCTCGCCGATGGGCAGAGGACTGTCTATCCAGGCGTTTTCCGCCAGGTTTTCACTTACGAACAGGTGCCTGGGGACAGAGGCCATAGCCTCTAATACTGCGCCCCTCACGCCTCTGCCTTCAATCTGCTCCCTAACCATCTCCTCGGCAAGGCTCCGCCAGTGACTCATAACTCCCCCTCCCCTTGCAAAACTGTTGGAATATTGTATCATTAAAATCGGCGGGCGTCCTAAAACATTAAGGCCGCTCCCGGAAGGG
>JAAYQT010000115.1 GCA_012519165.1 Synergistaceae bacterium | reverse complement strand
TTAAACTCGCTGTCCAAAAAGGTCTCCCGGTAGTAATCAAGCCACTCGTCTTCAAATTTATTCCAGATTTTTATCCATGACTCCTTGATGGGCATTCCTATTACCTCAAGGACCCGCTCCCTCGTGACGGGAGGCAGGCCTTGCCACTCTGCTAGCATGTTCATGGAATCCCTGATGGCGTAGCTGCTATCCACCAGAGTCATGTCAAAATCAAAGATTACGCATTTAAACAAAACTCATCACCTCATTCACAATAAGGGCCGCCTCCGCGCTGAAGGAGCGGCCCTCCAAACGATTCCGGATCGGACCGGGCAATTTAGAAGCCGTAAGGCTTTACGGTGCGGCAGATAAACATGTCCCGGCTTCGGTAGGTAAAGTGCTCAATGAGGATGCGATTCTCGTTGAAGGTCATGTTTTTGGAAATATAGAACCTCATACCGGTACCCTCGGGCTCGATGATGAAAAATCTTGCGGGCGCAACAGGTTCGCCGCTCTCCACGAGAGCGGAGGGGGACTCCCCTCAAGTGTTGCGGTAAAGGCCCCAGTCCAGGTTAAACACTGTCCCCAGAGCCTCAAGCCTTTCCATTACGGCGGCGGGTATTTCCAGCGACGGGCCGTCCTCCGCAAGGGCGGGCGAAACGGTCGTAAGCGGCAGGACCAGCGCCAGAATGAGCCCGAAAAGGGCAACTAATTTTTTCATGGCTTAACCTCCCGAAAGTTTTGTTGGGCGGATTATACCATGACAGGGTAAACAAAGAATGGCGGGTAGTACGGATTTTCTGCCCGGGCCGTCCGTAAAAAGAACTGCGCTCTATTCGCACCCGCAGACGTTTGAAAACCTGATATCCATCACGAATTTACACCGGTCCGCCATGGCAGCGTCAACCTCCGACAGCAGGCGCCACACGTCCGACCGACCGCCCCTTAAAAACGTGGACATGGGGCCGACGGAGTATTCAAGGCCGCTATTTTTTACCATGGCAAGAACTTCGTCCACGGCGGCGCCGTAGTCCCCCTCGCCGACGGGCAAAAAGGCCAGCTCGCAGCTTACGGTTTTCTCCAAAGGGCGCATAAAAAACCACCTCTCCCTTTCCGGTAGTACTTCCTCTCCCCCTCGGCGCAAAGCTCGTCGTCGCTTGCTCCAGGGGGGATAAACAGACACTCCCGGACCTCCTCCGGCGGATGGGGGCCAAGGTCCGCCAGCTCCGACGCCGTCATAAGGCGGGCGTGCCGGAAGACCGAATTTTCCATTTTAGCAGCTTCGGCGTACATCTCGCCCCAGGCGCTGTTCCTGTTAATGGTCCCTACCAGCGCGACGCCGCCCCGTTTTACAGCGCGCAGCATCTCACCAAGGGCCTTCTCCCGGTCCGAGATAAATTCAAAAGCGGCCATGGACACGGCGGCGTCAAAAGACTCGTCGGGGTACTCCAGGTCCAGGACGTCCATAATAACAAACTCGGCCGCCAGCCCCTCTGCCGCCGCTTTTTTTCTGGCTACAGCCAGCATATTTTCCGAAATATCCGCGCCCGTGACAGAGCAGCCCATCCGCGCCAGCTTGAGGCTGAAGTTACCCGTGCCGCACCCGGCGTCCAGCACCCTCATACCGGGGGAGGGCTTCAATAGCTCCAGGGCGCACTCCGTCTCCGCCTCGTCGGCAAACCTCCCCAGCGGGGACTCGAACCAGCTGTCGTACCCGGCCGCCTCGCCGTCAAAAATGCTCAAGAAAATAACCCCTTCCCAAATACCTGTCGTTAGCAGTTAATGCTGGAAATAGTTTACACCTTAACGGAACGTTTTGGGCGGAGGGACCGGGTTCTAAAAAAACGGGGAGGGGAAATATAGGCCGATCTCCGGACTTTTGCATTCCTGAAAAGGGGAGTAAAATTACGCGTTAATAAGCTATCCTTCCCGGCGCCGGGCTGTTTCCGCCCCGGTTGCAATGCGCCGGGGACAAAGTCGGAGGTAAAAAATGAAACCCGTTTCAAAAGACCTGTACCAGCACAGCGCATACGTTCCCCAGATTAACCTGTCCTTCAACCAGTTTCTTCTGGACGGGGACGAACCCCTTCTAGTCCATACCGGGACCAACCCGCAGACGGAGGCCCTACTCCCCCGCCTGAAAGAGGCCCTGGGGGGCAGGCCGCTGAAGTACATCTTCGTCTCCCACTTCGAGGGCGACGAATGCGGCGGGCTGCCTCTGCTGCTTGAGGAGTACCCCGACGCAGTCACCGTCTGCCCCGAGGTGACGGCCAGACAGTTCGCCGGCTTCGGCCAAAATGTGAAAACTCTGGTCAAAAAGCCGCGAGAGAAGCTGACTACGAAGGACTACGAACTAGAGTTCATCAGCTACCCGTCTGAGATGCACCTTTGGGAAGGTCTGCTGGCCATGGAAAACCGCCGGGGCATCTTCTTCAGCTGCGACCTGATGATCCGCCGGGGCGACGGCGACGGCGTGGTTATAGACTCCGGCTGGGAGGCGGAGATAAGCGGGATCCGGCACGAGCAGATACCCGACCCCGCCCGACTGGAAGCCCTGCAGAAGACTCTTAGGACCTTCAGCCCAAGCTTCGTGGCCGCGGGCCACGGGCCGTGTATTAGGCTGGCGTAGAAAACAAGCAGCGGGCGTCCGTCTTCCGACGCCCGCTAAACTTTTCAAAGAAACATCTGTAAAGCTGCTATTTGCCGTTGGTCTGCCGGCTGTACGTGTGGTGAAACATAAACGAAAGAATAGCTGAATTTCAACTCTTCCTGAGAACGTCCCTCATCTCTTTGAAGAAAACGGCCTGGGAAAAAATACGGCAATCCCGGGGTGAGGATAGGTTCATGCCCGTAATTTCCATGATGCGCCTCAAACGATAGCGTATGGTGTTGGGGTGGACGTGAAGCTGTAAGGCGGCTTCGTTAATGTCATTCATTTTGCTAATGGTGACTGCCGTCTCGTAAAGGGAATTAAGCGGTCCTGTTTCATTGAATTCGCCAAGAACCCTGTCTATAAGCAAAGAAGCCGACATGGACCCTACCCCGTCGATCATGGCAAGCTCCGCCAGCATTTCGTCATAACGCAATATGGGGCTGCCTGGCGCATCCTGCCATAAGGCAAGGCAGTTTCCGGCAATTTTATAACTCTCCGGAACATCGTAGACTTTGTTCACCGTTGGCCCTATTGCCATTACGTATCCGGCATTTTGCGATATTATTTTTTCAACGACCGACAGCCAGGCCGTATTATCCATTTTTTCCTGACCGTGCGAACTTAATATTAACACCAGCTCATGGGGCGATTTTTCAATCTGCAAGTGGTTTGGCATAACGTAACGAAGTCTGGAGGCCAGGGACAACATGGCGGTAGGATCGGTATTTTTTCCCCGACCGTTTTGAGACCCTATTATGACCGTCTGAACGCCTTTTTCAACGGATATTCCTTTTTTAGATAGAATCTCAATAAACTCGTTATTCTGGGCCCGGGGTTCGTTCAGGAGCCTGGACCACATTTGCAGCAGGGATTCCTGGTGGGCATTATGCCTCTCAAC
>JAAYQT010000114.1 GCA_012519165.1 Synergistaceae bacterium | reverse complement strand
CATGCAGCTGGTTAAGGGTCTGCTGGTCATGGGCGCCCTGGCCGCAGCCGCCAGCATCTTTGACTTAAGAACCCTGTCGTGGTTTCTTGGCAAGGCGCTGGGGGTGCTGGTCATAGCCATACCCATAGTCTTCCAGCCCGAACTTCGCAAGATGCTGGAGGAGCTTGGGCGAGGAGGGAGCCTCTGGCGGACTAAAAAAGGGGGAAAGAAGGCGGAGCTCCTAAGCCACGAAGTGGCCAGAGCCATAGGCTACCTCAAGGGACAGAAGATTGGGGCCCTCTTCGTTCTTGAAAGGGGAACGGGCCTGCGGGATTTCTGGCGCACGGCGATAAAGCTTAACGCCGATATTACCCAGGAGCTGCTCATATCCATCTTTTGGGGAGGGAACCCCCTCCACGACGGCGCCGTTATTATGGACAGGGACAAAATAGTCGCGGCAAGCTGTTACCTTCCCCTCACCGAGAACACCGACCTGTCTAGGTGGATAGGCACAAGGCACAGAGCGGCGCTGGGCGTTACGGAAGTCTCGGACGCCATCTCCCTGGTGGTTTCCGAAGAGAGGGGAGAGGTATCTCTGGCCGTAAACGGCCATCTCTCAAAAAACCTTAAAGACTTTCAGGTGCAAAAGCTTCTTCTCCACTACTTCAGCGGGGAGGATGAAGAGAACAAACCTCTGCTGGACAAGCTTCAGGATGATATCCGCACTCTCTGGTCCTGAGTATTTTAACGAGGAGGGCCGGCCGGAATGGCTGAAACGCCTAAAACTGATGATATAATATCCTCTCCCATGTTTCTCAGGGTGATAGCGGTGGCCATAGCCTTCGCTTTCTGGATTTACGCTCCGGGCGCCAGGGTAACCGAGGCGACCAGGACTCTGGCCGTACCCCTTGAGTACCTTAACGTACCCCCTCAGACTACCGTTAAGGGGGCGGTAAAAAAAATGGAAGTCACCCTCTCCGGCGCTCCGGGGATACTATCATCCCTGTCGCCGGATTCCGTTGTCTGCGAGGTGGACGCCAGGGGGCTGGGGGTGGGGAAGTACAGACTGGCCGTCAGGGCCATAACGCCCAAAGACGTCATGCTTGTGGACCTTGTCCCGACCCATGTGGACGTGGAGCTTTTAAGATACATAGACAGGCTGATCCCGGTGGAGATTGTGGTCGAAAACGGCCTGCCTCCGGGGCTTTTTCTGGATATGGTCGAGATAATACCCAAAGAAGTAAGCGTCAGGGGAAGCGAGAAGGACCTGGCTAAAATTGGCGCGGCCCGAATCTCGCCCACACTGGAGGAACTTAAGGCCGGGGGAGAGCTCACCAGGACGGTAGAGATCATAAAGTCGGAGGAGTTCGAGGACGAAGTCTCGGTGGAGCCAAAGCGGGTAAAATTTAACGCCGTCCTTGCCGAAGGGGTACCCAAGAAGACCGTGCCGGTAAACGCCAGAATAATAGGAAAACCCGCAGGGGATTTTCGCCTTAAGGCCGTGATAGTCGAACCGGCGGTGATAACGGTAGAGGGCCCCCTGCCCAAGCTGGACGGCGTTACAAAGATTGATACCGAGGCCATCGACATTACCGATATAGGTAAAGAACAGAATATGGTGATCCCTCTCAGACCCCCCGGAGACGATCTTGTGAAAATCGTAGGCTCCTCCTCGGTCAGGGTTAATGTGCTTCTGACGCCCTTTACGATAACTCGCCTTCTTTCGCAGGTTGAAGTAGAGGTGGAAGGGAGGAGCGTCTATCCAGGATGGAAGATTGAACCCTCTTCGGTGAATATTACCGTGGAAGGCGCGCCCTCGGAAGTGGACTCCCTGGATGAATCGGAACTACCCATCCAGCCCTTTGTCAACGTCACAAATATTGTCTCCAGGCGTCTTACTGTTCCGGTGCAGGTAAGGAACAGGACCGAAGGGAAGCTAAAAGTAATAAGAGTAGAACCCTCGGGCGTAAACGTTATTGCCGAGGTGCAGTAATAATATTCAACTGCTGGGATGGTGAGGCGACATGACTATCAACCCCGAAAGAGTGCGCTGCCTCTTCGGTACCGACGGAGTACGGGATGTGGCCAACAGGGGGGATATGACGCCGGAAATGGCCCTGCGGCTGGGCCGCTCCTATGTTTTGTTCCTTGCGGAAAGGGGCGTTCCCCGGCCCCGCATTGCCGTGGGCAGAGATACCAGGAGGTCGGGCCTTATGCTGGAGGCCGCCCTGGCGGCCGGTATGACCAGCGCCGGGGCTGACGTTTTCTCTCTGGGTGTAATCCCTACCCCGGGGGTGAGTTTTGCCGCAAAAAAAGCCGGTATGCAGGGCGGGGCAGTAATCAGCGCCTCCCACAACCCGGCGGAGTATAACGGCATAAAATTCATGGACAGCAGCGGCTGCAAACTTTCTGACGACATGGAAGCGGCCATTGAAGAGTATATGGGGGATAACCTCACCGACGACTGGCGTCCTACCGGCGCCTCCATAGGGGTCCTCAGGCAGGCGCCGGAAATGACGGGCCAGTATGTGGACTGGCTGGCGACTCTTTGGAAGGAAAATCTTCCCTTCCCTGCGGAAGGGGTCATGGACTGTGCCCACGGCGCAGCCTACTCCGTTGCCCCGGACCTGTTTTCCAGGCTTGGAGGCAGGTGGACGGTGGTGGGAAATACCCCGGACGGCCTTAACATTAACGAGGGCGTCGGGGTAATGAAGATGCCCCACCTTTGCGGAATCGTTAAAGAAAAGGGTCTCTCCATCGGCATTGCTTACGACGGGGACGCGGACCGGGTTCTTCTTTGCGACGGCAGAGGAAGGACCCTCAACGGCGATATAATGCTGTGGGTGCTGGCCCGTTGGCTTAACTCCGAAGGACGACTCGGAAGCGGCGCTGTCGCCACGGTTATGAGCAATATGGCCCTTGAGGAACACCTTGGCAAAGAGAACATTTCCGTGTTCCGCTGCCAGGTGGGGGACAGGTACGTACTGGAGACCATGAATGAAAAGGGGGCGCTGCTCGGAGGAGAGCAGTCGGGCCATGTCATCATGTCTCCGGTGGTAAACACAGGGGACGGCATCTGCACCGGACTGTGTTTCATTGAGGCCTGCCAGGCCCTTGGCGAGGATATTGACACTCTGGCCGACAGGTTCAGCCCCTACCCCCAGGTTCTTAAAAACGTGTCAATTCCCAGGGACGTAAAGCCCGACGCAGACTTTCTCAGGGAGCTTACAGAGGAAACGGAGCCCATGCTCGACGGCTCGGGCAGGGTATTCATCCGGCCTTCGGGAACGGAGCCCCTCATGCGGATTCTTGTCGAGGCAAGGGACAGGAAGCTCATGGAGGAAGTTTCCAGCTTCCTGGAAAACACCATCAGGGAAAAATTCAGTTAACCCGGTTCCGTTAGAAAGGAGAAGGCGCCAATGTCCGAGACAATACGAAAATGTCTTTTCCCTGTCGCCGGCCTGGGGACCCGTTTTTTGCCCGCCACAAAGGAGATAGCCAAGGAGATGCTGCCCCTGGTCGACAGGCCCATAATCGCCTACGGGGTGGAGGAGGCCCTGTCCGCCGGATGCCGGGAGATGGTAATGATCACCGGCAGGACGAAAAAAGCCATAGAAGACTACTTCGACCGCTCCTTCGAACTTGAGGAGATGCTGAAGGCCAGAAATAAAACCAGCCTTTACGACGAGGTTATATCCCTGGCGGAGCTCGCCGATTTTATTTACATGAGGCAGCACCGTCCCCTGGGGCTGGGACACGCAGTCCTGTGCGGGGAACCGGTGTGCGGCAGGGAGTACTTCGGGGTAATTTTGCCCGACGACGTTATGATTGCCCGCCCTTCGGTGCTGGCCCAGCTTATATCGGTTCATGAAAGACTGGGAGGAAGCGTCGTCGCCCTGGAGGAGGTGCCGCAGGAGGAGACATCCAGGTACGGGGTAGTAAAGGCGGAGGAGAAATACCCCGGGATTTTTGCAATTGAAGATATGGTGGAAAAACCCGCGCCCATGACCGCTCCCAGCAATCTTGCCATAATGGGCCGGTACGTCCTGTCGCCGTCCATCTTCCCCATCCTGGCGCGGCTGGGTACGGGAAGCGGAGGCGAGATACAGCTTACCGACGGCATAAAAGTACTTCTGGAGGAAGAACCGGTCTGGGGGGTAATTTTCAAGGGCAGGAGATATGACTGCGGCACGCAGCCGGGATGGCTTGCGGCCAACATCCAGCTTGCCATGGACCAGCCCGGCCTTAAGGAGGTGGTGCTGAAAGCGGTTGCAGATGCTCAAAATTCTTAATTTAAGATTAATGCGCCCTGAAGAAAGCGCCAGCGCCGGGCCTGCCCGGCTGACGAGGACGGAGGATTATCGAGTAAGTCGGCGGATGCCTCCGGGGCCGTGAAAACCGGCCCGCAAAGCCCTCCTTCAAAAGCGGGGAGCAATTCCCGCCACAAAGGGGAAGGCAGTTTTCTTTTTTGTGAAGACAAGGCGGTGCAGTTTAAGTGACCGAAGTTAAAATTAGCCCTGATGCAAAAGAGTCACCCTCTGAAGACATGGGAGGGTATCCCCACTACATGCTCAAAGAGATAAACGAGCAGGCTGAATCCCTCAAAAACACCCTGGCTGGAAGAATCTCCGGCGGAAGGGTCAATCTGTCCCCGGAGCTTACCTGGAGTGAAGAAGACGTCCGTCAATGGAAAAAGCTGCACATTGTGGCTTGCGGAACCTCCTACTACTCCGGCCTGGTGGCGGAGCGTTTTTTTGAGTCCATAACCGGCTTTGAAACCAGGGTCGAAGT
>JAAYQT010000113.1 GCA_012519165.1 Synergistaceae bacterium | reverse complement strand
TCCTTCTCAAGCCGTTTTAATACGTGATCAAGCCGCCTTGCTATCTCGTTGACTTCATCCTGGAGCTCATCGGGCGCCGCAGGGCGGGCAGGGGGCGAGGGCGGCTCCGCAACGGCCTGCGGCAGCGGAGAGGCCTTTTTTTCCGCCGCCGGGGCGGACGCCAGGGCCAGCCCCCGGGCTGAAAGCTCAAGGCCGTCGCGGGGTTCATGGGGCTCCGGAGCAACTTTTATCTGCCTCGGGGGGTGGGGGCTGTACACTCCCGCCGAGGCCAGGGGGGCGTCGTTTTTAAAGCCCGCGCCGTCCAGCAGGGAGGCCTCTCTCCCCGTTACCCCTTCGCCGGGGGCGGCCATGGCCTGCTTCAGCTCCAGCAGCTTTTGAAAGGCCGCAAGGCGCTCTTTTTTTTCCGAGTCGGTCTCGGTATTTCTTTCCTCTTCAAGTACGGCCGCCGTCACGTGGAGGGCGGTCCTGCGGAAAAGCCCCAGAAAGCCCCCCGTTTTTACCCTGGGGGATGACAGGATTACTGCGTCGGGGCCAAGGCGGTCCCTGGCGGTCCGCATAGCTTCTGCATCATCGGCCGCCTCGAAGGTAATCTGGGTTCCTTTTTTTATTTTTATCGCCATCTATTCCACCATCCCCACGGATTTTAGCTGGGCTCCCTGAGATATTTCGTTATAGGATAACACGAAAAGGCTTGGCAGCGAACCTTCCAGAATTCTTCGCATCACCAGCCGCACGTCCGGATGGACCAGAAGGACGGGCAGATGGCCCTTCATGGACATATCCTCCGCCGCCCTGGCAGCGGCCCCCATCATCTTTTGCACCTCGCCGGGCTCCATGTTGAACTGCCAGCCAGACATAAGGTCGCCGTCCATGGCGGCTTTGATCTTGTGCTCCCAGTTGGGCGACAGGGTGGCCACGGTTATGGCCCCCTCCTCATCCTGTACGCGAATGGTGATCAGCCTGGCCAGGGACTCCCGCACCCTTTCGGTAAGGAAGTCCACGCTGCGGGAGACCTTTCCGTAGTCGGCCAGCGCCTCGAAGACGCTGACAAGGTCCCTTATGGGGACCTGTTCCTTTACCAGATTCTGCAGCACTTTCTGAATTTCCCCCAGGGAGAGGGCGGCCATCATCTCCTCCACCACTGCGGGGGCGGCCTCCTTCACCATATCCGTAAGCTTTTGGACCTCCTGCCTCGTGATAAGGTCTGCGCCGTATCTCTTTATTACCTCCGAAAGATGGGTGGCAAGCACCGAGGGGGCGTCCACCACGGTGTAGCCCAGACTCTCGGCCCTATCCCTCATCTCCGGGGAGATCCAGACTGCGGGAAGGCCGAAGGCCGGCTCCACGGCGGGAACTCCCACTATCTCCTCCTCCGCCGAGCCTGTGTTCATAGCCAGGTAGTGGTCCGGAAGAAGCTCTCCCCGGCCCGTCTCGGCGCCCTTTACCCGGAGCACGTACTCCGTGGGCTTGATCTGAATGTTGTCCCTGATGCGGATGGGGGGCACGATAAGTCCCAGGTCCACCGCCATCTGTTTTCTTATGGCGCTTATCCGGTCCAGCATGTCGCCCCCCTGGGCGGGATCCACCAGGGGGATGATGGCGTAGCCTATCTCCGCTTCCATGGGGTCCACGGTGAGAAGGCGCATCACGTCCTCGGGGGACGCGGGGGCTGCAGGCGAAGGGGCCCCCGCCCCGGCGCCCGGGCCTCCCGCAGGAGGCCTGCCGTCTCCCGGGGCCCTGTCGAGGCCTGCCGCCTCCTGGACCTTCCCCTCCCTGTAGACCCAGTAGCCAAGCAGCGTCAGGAGGGCCCCCAGCATCACGAAGGGGATGGTGGGCAGCCCCGGCACGGTTGCCAGGGCGAAGAGGAGGACCGCCCCGATAAAGAGAGGCCGGGGGTAGTTGGTGAGGGAGGTGAGAATGTCCATTCCAAGGTTGGTCTGGCCCGCCGCCCTGGTAACAATCACACCCGTGGCGGTGGAAAACAGCAGGGCCGGTATCTGGGAGACGAGGCCGTCGCCCACGGTAAGAAGGCTGTACATTCCAAGGGCCTTCTCCAGGGGCAGCCCCCGCTTAAGCACCCCGATGGATAGCCCGCCGATGATATTTATAATGGTGATAATAAGGCCTGCGATGGCGTCGCCCTTGACGAACTTGGAGGCGCCGTCCATGGCGCCGTAGAAGTCCGCCTCCCGCTGGATGGTAAGCCGCCGCTCCCTGGCGCCCGCCTCGTCAATAAGGCCTGCGTTGAGGTCGGCATCAATGGCCATCTGTTTGCCGGGCATGGCGTCCAGGGTAAACCGGGCGGCCACCTCCGCAACCCTCTCGGAGCCCTTGGTGATAACGATAAACTGAATAATGACCAGGATGAGGAAGACCACTGCGCCCACGACGTAGTTGCCCCCCACCACAAAGTTTCCGAAGGCGCTTACCACCTGCCCCGCGTCGCCGTTTAACAAGATCAGCCTTGTGGTGGAGACGTTAAGGGCCAGCCGGAAAAGGGTTACAATAAGGAGCATGGTAGGGAAGGCCGCCAGGTCGAGGGCTCTCTCGGCGTAGAAGGTGGCCAGCAGCACCACTACCCCCAGGGAAATATTCACCGTGAGCAGAATATCCAGCAGCCATGTGGGCAGCGGGATGATCATCATAACCACGATGAGCATCACGAGCCCGGCCATGCCTATATCCGAATAGTGGAGCATCTTCTTTAAAGCCGACGTATTGGTCGATTCAGCCACGGCTGCCACCTTTCCCCGGACGCTTTGAAGCGCCCGACCATGGGCCCTATTTTACATGAAAACTTGCGATTGGAGCCCTCTTTCTCCTGCGTCCGCCCTTTCTTCCCTGCGGGGGGCGGCGTTCTTCTTCGGTTTAAGACTGTAGACAAAGGCCAGAACCTCGGCCACGGCCCTGTAAAGCTCTTCGGGCACCTCTTCGCCCACCTCTACGGTTTCGTACAGCGACCTGGCCAGGGGCTTATTCTCCACCACCGGGACGCCCGATTCCTCCGCCAGCTCCCTTATCCTGCGGGCCAAAAAACCGCTCCCCTTGGCCGTCATAACGGGGGCGTCCATTACTTCACGGTCATACTCCAAAGCTATGGCCAGGCGGGTTGGGTTTGTAATAACCACGTCCGCCTTGGGAACGGAGGACATCATGCGGCTTCTTGCCAGCTCCCGCTGCTTCTGCCGGATCTTGCTTTTTATCTGGGGGTCGCCCTCCATCTGCTTGTACTCCTCTTTTATCTCCTGCTTGCTCATCTTGATGGACCGCTCGAACTCCCACTTCTGGTAGGCGTAGTCGAAAATACCAAGGACAAGCAGCAGAAACGCCAGGCGAAAACTCAGCCCCAGGAGCTTCCATAGCAGGCGGGATACCCCCGCTTCCAGGGGGAAGCTTATGGCGGCCACCAGCTCGGGGGTCTCCTTCTTCAGGGAGTAGTAGATTACAAAGCCCAGCAGGGCCGCCTTCAGCAGCCCCTTTAAAAGCTCCACCAGGGAGCGGAGGGAGAGTACTTTTTTAAGGCCGGATACGGGGTTCATCCTGTCAAATTTGGGAGTGAGGGGCTTGGGGGTAACCACGAAGCCTACCTGGGAGACTGTGACAATCAGGGCGCTTACTGCGGCCGCCAGACCGATGGGCAGCCAGGGGCCCAGCATGGCAAAGAGGGTGTCATTTCTTATCATGTGAAGCCACCCTTCCCTGTGGATGGCCTCCCCGCCCATGAGGGCGATCATGTCCGCGGCAAAGGCCGTAACCCGGGAGAACAAAAAGGGGCCGAATACCAGGAGCCCGAAGAGCCCCGTCAAGATTATGGTAGCGGCGCCAAGATCCTGGCTCTTCGCCACCCTGCCCTCTTCTCTTTCTTTCCTGCGCTTTCTTGGGGTAGCGGGTTCGGTCTTCTCCTCTGCGAAGAACTGAAGATCGAAGATTACCGCCACGCCGTCGCCTCCATAAGGGCCAGCTCGGCCATTTTTTCCATCTGTCCGGCCATTATCTCCACCGCCACGGGGAGCACTACCAGCAGTACAAAAAATCCCAGGGCTATCTTAAGGGGAAGGCCCAGCACGAAGATATTCATCTGGGGAACTGTTCGGGCTAAAAAACCCAGGCCCACGTCCGCCAAAAGAATAGCCCCGTAAAACGGGAGGACGAAGCGAAGGCTGAGGACGAAGGCCTGCTGGAGCCATTTCCCAAGGCCCAGGTCCGACAGAGGCCAGAAGACAAGGCGGCCCGGCGGAACGAGCTTAAGGCTCTCCACCACCGACTGGGTCATAATAAGGTGGCCGTTCCAGCGGAAAAAAAACCAAAGCCCCACCAGAAACTGGAGCTGCCCTATGATTGAGGCCCTGGTCTCGCTTAAGGGGTCCATGAGGCTCACCATGGCAAAACCCATGGAGATGCCGATGAGCTCGCCGGAGATCTGAAGGGCGTAGAGGGGAAGTGCGGAAATAAAGCCGATAACGGTCCCGATAAAAAACTCCCTCAGGGCCAGTAAAAAAACGGAGATCCAGCTTTCAAATAGAATAAGGGAGACCCCGGCATTGGAGACGGTCCCTATGGAGGTCAGGGTGAGAAAAAAAGCGCACCAAAACCGCAGGGGCATGGGCATTCCTCCCGCCATAAAGGCGGGGGCGGAGAACATCAGCCCTGTAAATCTCAGGCCTATGAGTAGGTAGAAGAGCAGGAGGGACACAAAGGAGGTCTGTTCCGGCGTCATCGCACAAACCTTTCAAGCTGGCCGAAGATGAGCCTGGCCAGGTCCCCCACCCTGCCGAACATCCAGGGGCCGAAGGCCACCAGGGAGACGAGCACCGCCACTATCTTGGGAATAAATATGAGGGTCTGCTCCTGAATTGAGGTGGCAGTCTGCAAAATTCCTATAACAAGCCCGATGACCATTGCGACAAAAAGAATGGGAAGGGCTGTGGTCAGCGCTATCCAGACCGCTTCGGCGAGAACGTCGTTCATGTTTACTGGAAACACGGCTACGCCCCCTTACGCCAAACTCTTAAGAAGGCTGGTGACCACCAGGTTCCAGCCGTCTGCCATTACAAACAGCAGTACCTTGAAGGGCAGCGAGATCATCATGGGCGGCAGCATGATCATGCCCATGGCCATGAGTACGCTTGCCACCACCATATCTACCACTATGAAGGGGATGAAGATTACAACCCCCATCTGGAAGGCCGTTTTAAGCTCGCTGAGCATAAAGGCCGGGAGCAGGACTCTGGTGGGGACGTCGTCATGGTTCCGGGGCTGCTCCATGCCCGCCATGGAGACCATGAGGGAGAGCTCCTCCTGCCGGGTAAACTTGAACAAAAACTCCCGGACGGGGCCCACAGTCCCTTCCCACGCCCTCTCCGAGTTTATATTTCCCGCCAGGTAGGGCGAAAGGGCGTCGTCGTAAATCTTGCCCCAGGTGGGGCCCATTATAAAAAGAGTCAGGAAGAGGGAGAGGCCGACTATCACCTGGTTTGGCGGGGTCTGCTGAAGACCTATGGCCCTCTGGACGAAGCCCAGGACCACAAGGATTCTTGTGAAGCAGGTGACCATGAGTATAATAGCCGGGGCCAGGCTCAGGACTGTCAGGAGGGCCAGTATCTGAAGGGTGACCGCCACGTCCGACGGCGACTCCGCCATTCTCACCCCGAACTGTAGGGCGGGTATGGGGATAAAAGGGGCTCCTTCCAGGGCGAAGGCCGGAACCGCCCGGGCTGCAAAAATCAATAACCCCAGGGCCGCTGCGCCCTTAGGGAGAAGAGCTCTCATCGTTGTACTGTTTCCACTCCTCATAAGGCCACCTGGATATGACCCTGGCGCCCCCCGCGCCCGTCGCCAGGGCGAAAACGTCCGGCCCCAGCCGGACAATAAAAAGAACATCCCTGCCAAGGGGCAAGGATGCCATAACGCTAACAGCCCCTTTAGCCGTTTGGGGGGTTCTCCTCCGGTGAAAGAGTACCGCCCCGTACCCCGCAAGGCCCAGCAGAGCAAGGCCCAAGCCAACCCGGAGCATGTATCCTGTGAGGGATGGATCGGCGCCGGCCATGGAGGGGGCGCCTAACCCAGGGCTTTATTGAGGGCTTCTACCACTCTGTCGGGCTGAAAGGGTTTAACTATAAAGTCGGCGGCGCCCGCCTGGATTGCCTCTATTACCATGGGCTGCTGCCCCATGGCGCTTACCATTACAACCTTGGCGTCGCCGTCGATGGCTTTAATGGCCTTAACGGCGTCAATGCCGTTCATCTCGGGCATGGTTATGTCCATGGTTACAATATCGGGCTTGAACTTCTGATAGGAAGCCACGGCTATTTTGCCGTTTTCGGCCTCGCCCACTACCTCAAAGTCGTTCTTGGTCAAGATGTCTTTCAGCATCATCCTCATGAAGGCGGCATCGTCGACAATAAGAACTTTCTTCCCCATGCTTACACATCCCTCTCTCCGTGATTGCTTGGCAGGCGGCCCCTCCTAAAGGGAGTGAACTCTTCCCGCGGAAGATACTATCTCGGTGATACGCACCCCGAAGTTTTCGTCGATTACAACCACTTCGCCTCTGGCAACCAGTTTGCCGTTTACCAGAATGTCCACGGGTTCTCCGGTCATCTTGTCCAATTCTATCACGGAACCGGGAGTCATGCTCAAAATATCCGCGATATTTTTTCTTGTCCTGCCCAATTCCACCGTAACCCTTACCGGTATATCGGCTATCAGGTCCAGCCTGCTGCTTCCGTGTCCCTCCATGGACTTCTGAATAAGGGGGACAAACTCTGCGGGGCGGACGTCCACGGAGGACTGGTCATAAATATGTCCGGAGGACGGACGCTCCGGCTCCGCCCTGTCCGTCCGATCCGGGGCGGCCGGGCGGGCCGCAGGCGCGGCGGCAGGCCGGGCGGCCTCCGGGGTTTCTTTTCCGGATATAAGCTTGGCCGCTTCATCGGCCACCTTTTTTACCACATCCAGGGGCATGGTTACCCAAAGGGGAAAGTCCCCCAGCCCTTCTATGGAAATGGTAACGGAGACCGACCAAACCTCGTCGTCGGGGGACCTGTCCTGGAAGGGGACCCAGCCGCCGGATTCCAGGGAGGAGGAGATGTTCTCGGGCATAAGCCTCTTGCCGCCGAGCAGGCCGCTCATGCTGGTGAAGGCCGCGCCCACTACCTGGCTCAGCCCCTCCTGGGCGGCATTAAGGTAGAGTTCCCCCGCTTCTTCAGGCAGATCCTTCCCCTCTCCGCCCATCATAAGGTCGGCGAGGGTGAGGGCGCCTCTTTCGGTTATAACCAGGGACAGAGGGGCGTCGTCCAGACCGCCGCAGGTCACCCGGAAGGCAAAGGGCTCTTCGGCTGCGTCTGCAAAATCTTTTTGAGTTTTAACGGACTTATCGCCCACAATGGTGGAAACTTCCTTCCCTGCAAGCATTCCGTAGACGCTGGACGTAGACGACGAAAAAATGCCCGCCAGTTCGTCAAGGACGCCGGCCTGCCCGGGGGTAAAGTCCCCCCCGCCGCCTCCCCCGCCTCCGGCGGCGGCGCCCAGGTCCGCACCGGACAGCAGGGCGTTAATTTCATCCTGGCTGAGAAGCTCGTCAATCATCTTCCGCCCCTCCTTCACTTTCAGGGAGGTCTTCCTCCCCGGGGATAATTTCTGAAATCTCTGCGGCATACCTTCCGTTCAGCGAGCCCGGCAGGGCCCTGAACTTCACCAGGTTGCCAATTCTTACGCCCAGGGGCGACTCCAGGGTTTCATCAAGCTTGATAACGTCCCCGGCCCTCAGCTGCATAATGTCGGAAACGTTGAGCACCGTATGGCCAAGCTCCAGCGCCACGGGTATGTTGACTTTCCCGAGGTGTCTTTTCAGGTAATCCCTGGCCGCATCGTCGCCCTTCCGGCTGGTGGACGCAAACCACTGCTGGGAGCTCAGCTTGTCCATAATGGGTTCCATCAGGAAGTAGGGGATGCAGATGCTAATCATTCCCTCCACTTCCCCTATTTTCAGCTTTAGTATTACCAGCAGCACCATATCGGTGCCGGGGCAAATTTGCACGAAAAACGGGTTGCTCTCAAGGTTTTCGTACCGGAAGCGCACGTCCACCACGGTACTCCAGCTCTCCTCCAGGAGTTCGAGCATTCGCATGATTACCCGTTCCACCACGGTCCGTTCAATATCGGTGAGTTCCCTGACCTTGCCCGAGAACTCCCCCCGTCCCCCCAGCATCCTGTCGATAATGGCAAAAACAAGGTTCGGGTTGATCTCGATAAGGGCGTTGCCGCTGGAGGGGTACATCTCCAGAATTCCGATGACCGTAGGCTGAACCAGGGACCTGATAAATTCGTCGTAAGCCAGCTGGTCCACCGAGGCTATCTCTGCCGAAACCATGGACCGGACCATGGTGGACATACTGGTGGTCAGCTGTCTGGTGAAGGATTCGTGAATCATCTGGATGGCCCGGAGCTGGTCCTTGCTGAACTTGTCCGGCCTGCGGAAGTCGTAGGATTTTACTGCCTTTTCGTCTTCCTTCCGCATGGCGTCCACGTCCACGCTGCCGCTGGACAGGGCTTCGAGAAGAGAGTCTATTTCATTTTGAGAGAGCACATCCGGCGTCACGGCAATCCCCCCTTCCTGACTTTATTTGGCCGGTCCTACTGGAGGACAAAGCTTTCGAAAAGAACCCGCGTTACGGGCGCCTTGTCGCGGACTGCAGGCATAATGGCGTTGATGGTTCTCTTAATATCCTCGGCCAGGGAGAGAACCCCCTCGGCGCTGGTCAGGTCCTCGAAGACCCTGTCCTTGGCCAGCAGAATTATCTCGTTTTTTATCCTGGCGATCCAGTTGGGCGAGGTTATCATCTCCATGGCCTTGGGGTCGCTCAGCTCCAGGGAGAGCTTGAAGTTAACCACGTGGCTCCCCGAGCCCGAAAGGTTTGAAATGAAATCCCCCACAAAAAAGACGGGGCCCGGCTCTTCCACGGAGCTTTTGGCAGGGCCGTTATCGGGGGAGAGCCAAAGCCTTCCCGCCATAAGCCCGCCTCCGAAACCCAGGGAAAGAAGCAGAAAACCAACGATAATAAAAACAATAATGCGCTTCACAGGATCATCCTCCCGCTACTGTTTAGGATATTTAGACAGGAAGACAAGGTCCACCCTCCTGTTAAGGGCCATGTGCTCCGGAGTGTCGTTCGGGACAATGGGCCGGTGGGAACCGTAGCCCACCGCCTGAAGCTTCTGCGGGTCGAATCCGGCCCGGTCGTTAAGGTAGGACGCCACCGCCGCTGCCCTGGCTGCGGAGAGGCCCCAGTTGTCCCTGTAGATGCCCCCCCTCAGGGGAACCGAATCCGTGTGTCCTTCCACCGCCACTGCCGGGACGGAGTCTTTGATAAACTCCGCAATTTTAAAAAGAACCCTCATGCCTTCAGGCTTAAGCTCGGCCTTTCCCGAGTCGAACATAAGCTGGTCGGAGAGGGATACCGACACGCCCCGCTGGTCTATCCGCACCACCACCTGTTTATCCAGCCCCTCGGCCCGAAGGTAGTTTTTAAGATTCTGGGCAGCCTGGTGAATATCAGGGGTTATTCTTTCCGCATCCCCGGCCTGGGAAGCCGGCTTCCCGCCGAAAACGCTGGGATCCTGCTGTACCGACTTGCCCCCCGGCATAAATCCCAGGGCGCCCTGGAAGGACATGATCATCATCTCAAACTTCTGCACATTGATGGAAGAAAAGGAGAACAGCAGAACGAAGAAGGTCAGCACAAGGGTGACCATGTCGCCGTAGGAGACAAGCCACAGGGGCGCTCCCGGGCCCGAGTCTTCCTTTTTCTTCTTTCTGGCCATCAGCCTTCTCCTTTCTCCTCAGCCTCTTTTTCATCAAGCGCCAGGCGCTGCCGGGGCGGAAGGAAAACTTTAAGCTTTTCCTCGACTATCCTGGGGTTCTCCCCCGCCTGTATGGAAAGAACCCCCTCCACCATAAGTTCCATGGAGAGGACTTCCTCCTCAGAGCGGACCGCCAGCTTTTTGCCTATGGGAATGGCAAAAGCGTTGGCGAGCATTGATCCGTAGAAAGTGGTTACAAGGGCCACCGCCATCCCGGGGCCCAGGGAGTCGGGGTCGGCCAGGTTACCGAGCATGGTAATGAGCCCGATGACCGTCCCCAGCATTCCGAAGGCGGGACCCAGTTCCGCTACGCTGTCGAAAAGGGCCTTGTTTCCCGAATGGCGGCCTTCAAGAATGCCTATCTCGGTATCCAGAATGGCTTTCACAAGCTCCGGGTCGGTGCCGTCCACCACAAGCTGGATGGACTTCTTTAAAAATTCGTTCTCCAGCTCCGCAGCATCCGCCTCCAGGGCCAGCAGACCTTCCCTCCTGGCCTTTTCGGCAAAGCTTACGATGGTCTGCACCTGGGAAACGAGGTCCGGGGATCCTCCGGTAAAGGCCATTTTTATAATTTTGAAGAAACTTTTCAGTCTGTCGGGAGGATTCGACATCATAAGCGCCCCGGCCGTTCCTCCGAAGACGATGAGTATGGAGTCGAAG